>CAYJMX010000154.1:0-925 GCA_964371485.1 uncultured Gammaproteobacteria bacterium
CTTGGTTTTTCAAAAGAAAGAATAAGGCAGATTGAAAGCGAAGCTATTAAAAAATTAAAACGCTCAGATGAAGTTAAGCACTTGAGGGATTATCTAAAATAGTGATGTACTAGAATTTAAAATGTGCTAATATTAGGGAAATGGAAAATCTTGTTGAAATTATAAATTTAAATAAAACGTATAATCAAAACGCGACTTTTTTTGAAAAAAAACAAAGTCCAGTCTGCGCTTTAAGTGATTTAAATTTGACTATAAAAAAGGGTGAAATACTTGCCCTTGTTGGCGAATCTGGATGTGGAAAAAGCACCTTGGGGAATATAATTTTAAAACTATTAGAGCCATCCTCTGGTGAAATTTTATACAATGGTGAAAATATTTTTAATTTTAATAAAAATGAAGTGAAAAATTACAGAAAAAAAGCGCAAATGATTTTTCAAAATCCCTATTCTAGCCTTAATCCAAAGATGAAAGTATATGATATTTTAAAAGAACCATTAGATATTCATAAATTTGATGGCAACAAGCAAGAAAGAATTTTTGAAACAGCGCAATTGTGCGGGTTGCTTAAAGATGATTTAGAAAAATACCCACATCAGTTCTCTGGTGGTCAAAGGCAAAGGGTGGCAATTGCTCGATCTTTAATGTTGAGGCCAGAGTTTATAATTGCTGATGAACCTATTTCAGCTCTTGATGTCAGCATTCAGGCTACAATCATTAATTTATTGCTTGATTTAAAAGAGAAGCTTAATCTTACTTTTTTGTTTATCTCTCACGATTTAAATATTGTGAAATATTTAAGTGATAATATTGCAATTTTAAATAAAGGTAAAATTGTTGAATATGGAAAAACAGAAGACATTTTTTCAAATCCAAAAGATGAATATACAAAATTGCTTTTAGACTCTATTCCTAAAATAGAAATTTA
>CAYJMX010000154.1:935-3907 GCA_964371485.1 uncultured Gammaproteobacteria bacterium
TAAACTATCTTAGATTTAAAAATTTATGTGTTTGAGCAACAAGACGAATGTTTTTATATTTTAAATGAAATTTATCAAAAACTTCTTGAATATCAAACTTTTTATCTAATGGCATTTTAGGTTGAAGCACAAGTTCAACATTATATTTTTTAGCCAATGTTGAAACTTGAGAAATCTCTTCATCTGTTATGTTTTTATCAAAAACTAGTTTTAAAAATACTTCTTTTTTTCTTGCAACAGATAAAAAATCACTGAAAGTTCTCATGCCGTGGTTTTCTTGTGTGGCACTTGTTAGCTTAATGTCCATAGCTATAATATCAACATAATCAATAATTTTTTTAAGTTCAACAGGCAATGTGCCATTTGTTTCAAGATATACTTTTTTATTAATTCTATTTTTATATTTTTTTAAAAAATCGCAAAAGAAATTAGCATCAAGAAGTGGCTCGCCACCTGTTAGGCTAAGTATATTTGCGTCGTGTTTTTTAATTTCATTAAATAATTCATCAAAACTGAATTTTAATACATTTTTGTCAACTTTAAAATCTGTATCACAATATTTGCATTTTAAATTGCATTTTGTTGTTCTTAAAAAAAGATGTTTTTGCCCAGCATAAACGCCTTCTCCTTGAATTGAGGAAAAGATTTCTTTCACTTGAATTTCTTTATTGTTTGCAATTTCTAAAGTGTTCATCTCTTAAATTAGACCTATCTAAGCTTCTTAATTCTTTATAGAGCTCAATTTCTTTATCGCCTAAGCAAGATGAATTGTCAACTACCGCTTTTATAATCAAAGTGTCATAATCTCCTTGAATCCCTTGTTTAAAGCCACAATCAAGAAGTTTAAAGATTGTTCCAGTTTTTGTATTCGGTGGAATTTTTAAAATTTTTGTTCCACATTCTGGTGTAGGGATTTTTATATCAGCACCTAAAATTGCTTCAATTGGTGAAATTGGTACTTCAAGATAAGCACAGTTGTCTTTTGTTGAAAATATGTTTTTCTCATCAACTTTTATAATTAAAAACAAATCGCCGTTTTTTCCGCCAAATTGGCCAGATTCGCCCTCTTCTCTTATTCTAATTTTTGCACCATTTTTAATGTACGCAGGGATTTTTACATTGATTTTTTTGTAATCTGTTTTTTCCCCTTCACCGTTACAATAAGCACATTTTGTACCGTTTGCAAATTTTACCCCAAAGCACTTTGGGCATTTTTCACAATTAAGTACATTTACTTTTCTTGTTGTGCCCTCAAGCGCCTCTTTTGGGCTAATTTTTAGCTCTATTGTTATGTCTTTGCCGTGAGTTTTTTTAACTTCAGGCTCTTTGTATTTTTTTTGCGCTTGCTTATAAAAATAGCTTTGAAAATTCCTTGCTAAATCCTTATATGGGTCATAATTTTTCTGAGAATTTGTTTGCTCTTTTGTTTGTGTTTCTGGTTTACTTTGGTATCTGTTAAAACCAAAAGCAAAATCATATTGAGAGCGAAGAGCTTCATCAAGAAGCGTTTTAGCGGCAAGATTTACCTGCTTAAAAATAATTTCAGCTTCATAGGAATTGTTGACATCTGGATGATATTTTCTTGCTTTTGATCTAAAAGCTTTTTTGATATCCTCTTTTGATGCCATTGGTTCTAAATCTAAAATTTCATAATAAGTTTGCTTCATTTATAGATTTTAATGAACTTTATATAAAAATCAATTAACCCACAAAATAAAACAGTCGGATTATTAAAAACCCGACTGTTATTATAATTTATTGCTTTAATTATTCAGCGATAAACATATTTCCTTTAGCTCTTGTTACATAGTACTCTTGTTTAAAGTTTTCAAACACTTCTCTTGCTTCTTTAGAGTCGTAAACAATGCCTGTTTCTAAATCAACGTTGTTTCTGAAGTCATTTAAAACAAACTCTGGAGCACCATAGTATTTGTTTGATTCTGTGAATCCGTGTTTTTCTACTTCATAAGCAACATCTTTAATTAGTCCAAGATAAGCTTCTGCTGTACCGATGTCATCCCAAACAGCTGGCTTTCCACCTTTTGCTTCCATTGGAACAGTGTATGCTTTTAGTTTGTTACCATCTTTATCAAGAAGTTTGCCCTCATTTGCCATCTCAACAATTTTTGGCATAGTATGAGCACCAAGACCTGTTTGAGTCGAATCAATAATTCCTTGAGCCATTAAGATTTTAGCCGCTTCTTTGCTGATAAAATACATACCAGGGTTAGCCAAGAATTTTTGTTCATCATCAGGGTGTGTTGCACCTTGAACTTTTCTAAATTCCGTCATTGCTTTGTCATAATCGCCGTGATCACGGAAGTCTGATGGAAGTGGAGCATCGCTTGTGTATTTTGGTTTTTCAACAAACGATTTAATTTGAAGGTTGTTGTTTGCGTCTTGCTCAATACCTAAAAGACCGAAAGCTTTTGCCCTTTTAGGGTCAACTGGGTAATAAGGAATAACAAGAGCCGCATCTGGCAATGTTTTTAAAGCATTATATGGACGAGTGATGTCGGCGTTTGTGAAGATATCAGCGTTTAATACGATAACGTCTTTATCGTTTCTAATAGCATCACGCGATAAACCTTCAGCGATAGCACCACCGTCTGTTCTGTATTTGCCAACTTGAACTACATCGTCACCATCAATTTCATGCATTTGTGATAAATATGTGATGTCGTCTTTACCATTACCTTGAATGATGCCCGCTGATGCTGCAGCATTTAAGGTTGTAGCAATAATTCTATAGTCATCACTTGTTGGTAATTTGCCCGATGGTTTATTTTCTCTCTCTCCTGTGATGTTGTAGAATCTTTCACCGAAGCCACCAGCAGGAATAACTACTGTAGGATCATTGTCTTTTACTACATCATAAAAATCACCATGGATTGTTTCTTTTGCCAATCCAGAATTTTTGTATGAATCCACCGCGTTTAATGTTCGTTCTTCTTTGTTTAATGTTGTAATTA
>CAYJMX010000155.1:0-3878 GCA_964371485.1 uncultured Gammaproteobacteria bacterium
AAATATCTAAATCAGAATTATTGCCAACAAAGTTAATTGTAGCCCCATCAATATTGGCAACAGTTAAGTTATCGTTTTGAATGAAGTTAATCGCACCACCAACACCAACTGTTGATGCCATAGCAAGACCAGTTGCAATATTCAGCGTATGATTTCTGTGTCCAGCATCAATATCGACACTGTTCACATTTTTTATTGTCGCATTTCCAATCTCTGCTTTTACAGTTGTGTCATTTATTTGAATGTTAAATGAACCAGCGGCTGCAACAGAGACAGCTTTAGATTGCTGTCCACCAGCTTGCGCACCTTCTTTTCCAGTAGCAGCACCTGCGCCAAGACTACTATTATTGACATTAGCGCCAGCGTTATCTGTTGGTGCTGGAGAGCTTTTGCTTGGCAAAATAAGTGATATATATGTCATAGGGTTGATTGCCTTTAGGGCAACACCTTTTACTTTGTTTTTTAACGCATTAAGTTTATGATCAACTTTAGCCTTTGCTTTGTCAAACGCGTTAGGTGTTCCGCCTGCCTTAGCACCAGCAAGTGCTATATTTAAAGATTGCGTATATGTATCAGCTAAAACAGTTAAGCTATCAGCTTCAACAGTTACATTATCGGCAATTGTAGCCTCTACAATTCTTGTAAATTGGCTAACATTTAATGACGCTCCAACAGCCGCACCAGAAGAAGATCCTGGGCCTTCATATTTTGTTTGACCCTTAGGTATTGTTGCACCTTGTTTTGCGATTGAACCAGTAATTAATAGGTTTTGAAGCTTATCTTCAACTGCAATTGTGTCTTGCAGTCTTAAAGTTTTAATGCCCGAGCCAGCTTCATTTTCGTATCTTCCACCAAAATCATTGATAGTAAAATATTTTACTTTATCCAAATCGGTATAAACATCATAAGTATCTTCAAAAACATTACCCCACTCAGTTACATCCCAAGTAGGAGCCTGAATAAGTGCGATTTCGCCTTTGCCAGCCAAAAGTTCTACACTGCCATTTTTAGCAGTAAGCACAGCGCCATCAGCAACTGTAACTTTTGTATACCCAACAGACTGTTCGCCTAATTCTTTTTGTACAACATCGTAATCAACATATACAACATCACCGTGACCACCTTCAAGAGTAATGTCTTTTCCGTTGTAAGTGTATGTTTCAGTTATGTTATACATTTTATCATCTACTTGAAAACCAGTGTTAGCACTATCAAACTGATCAGAAGTATATTGAGCAGTGGTATTTCCATTTATGTCTTCAAAGTAAATATTGTGATTTTTAAAAGTAGCATATACAAGCGTATCACCAGCTTCAAGCTCGCTGCCATCAGGATTTACAGGATTACCCTTAACGTTAACCAGTAATCCATCAGCATCAACAAATACTTGTGTGCCATTTATTGTATAAGAACCATCTTCGGCTTGTTCAAAACCAGCGTTATGCCGCAAGTGGATTACCCTCATCATCCGTAATGACATCTCCATTGGCATCAGTGAATTCTACAAGAGTTGTTTCTACCTCGATATAAACATACTCGCTTGGATTGGTAACAAGTTCACCATTGCGATCAATTGCCTTACCTTCTTCATTTACAAGAAGACTTCTTTGTTGAACATCCAGCTTGTTTCCATTGCTATCAGCAAAAGTAGAGTCATCAGAAACATATATGTAATTAGATTCGCCGCTAACTTTATTGCCAGTTAAGTCAATAGCATTACCGGATTTATCAGTCAAATAATATTTACCATCGTCGGTTTTCTTCATGTAAATATCATCACCATTATAATTTTGATAAGCATAAAGAATGTTACCATCTTCATCTTCTGTGATGTATCTTCCGTTGTCATCAGTTATATAGTCGCCGCCAAAATCTTGTGCGATTACACTACCAGCTAGAGCTGCACCACCAGCCTTGCCTGCGACACCAGTTAAAACTATTGAAACATCGTTTTGATAGTTTGCCGATTGAGCAACAATGTTGCCTTTTGTCGCTGTAACATTTGCATTTCTGCCAATTTTAGCCTCAGCTTTATTATCAGTTGATTGAATTACAAAATTACCACCAACGCCAGTTTCACCTTTTGTTGGACTTAGTATAAGCGTTTTTAATCCAGAAATATTTCCAGCAGAAGACAGTCTTGTAACATGATTGACTGAATTTAATAATACATCCCCACCCGTTACATTTGCATTATCGCCAATTTGAGCCAAAGAGCTATTGTGTACATTGTCAACAATAACAGCACCAGATAAGCCCATTCCGCCCATACCTTGAGCAGCCGATGCTTGAGCATAGTTGTTGAAGAATCCACTTAAGCTAGAACCAGCTTTAAAGTCGAATTTTAAATCTCCTAAATCTTCACTTACTGTAGCGCTAGATTTTTGAATTTGTTCATAAATTGTAAACAAGCTTTCAAGGTCAATATTTCCATCTGTTAAATCCCAAGTAGAAATTTCCTCATTTAAAATATTAGTAGTATCGCTTGCAATTTCACTAAGGTCGCCTGCATAATTTCCTAAATTCCCAATTGTAAAAAGAAACTCAAGAGCATTATTATTACGAGGCAACTGTATGGTTGCATTTACCTCAACATCATTTGTAGCAACAAAGTTTTTACTGTTTATTTCAGCATGCGAAGAGTTGTTTTGATCATTAACAATAATTGCAACACCCGCACCAAGGCCTTTTTGATTTGGTTGTGGATTGTCATAATCCTTATCGAAACTTAGTTTAGATGAAACTTGATTTATTGTTATATCAACAGTATTTGCGTTCACGTAAGCATTTGCAGCCTTAACTACAGTGTTAGCACCAATTTCAGCGTTCGCCGACACATTGCTTTCATTTACTAAAAGCGCTAATGAGCCATCAGCAAATCCAGCGACATCAAGAATTTTTGATAGTTTGATTTTATCCAATATTGACGTAATTTTTGTTAAATCAAGCACTTTACCAATAATAGTAGAAGAAAGTGCAATGTCATTTTTGACTTCAGCACCAACAATGTT
Source organism: uncultured Gammaproteobacteria bacterium (assembly GCA_964371485.1). Taxonomy (GTDB): domain Bacteria; phylum Cyanobacteriota; class Vampirovibrionia; order Gastranaerophilales; family Gastranaerophilaceae; genus CAYJMX01. The sequence goes on from CAYJMX010000155.1 coordinate 3,012, forward strand.
GAATGAACTGTGTTGATTTTGTGCGTGTATAGATAGGTCACCTGTTAAGGTTATATTTGAATCTACGCCAGTATTTGTTTTGCCAACAATGGCATTTGTATTAATATTGTCTTTTTTAAGCACCATGGCAAACGCAGCAGCCAAAGGCGTAGATGCTGAACTACCAGGGGATTCTGTTGTAGATCTAACAACAGCTTCAGAGGCGATATTGCCATATGTATCTGTGACATTTATAGCATTTACATTAAGATCTCTAGATTTAACATTCACGCCATCTTCAATAATAGCTTCAGTAGTCGCATCATTAACAATATACGCTACAGCTAATTGAACCGAAGGCGCTGAAGCACCAACAGCAAGATTAGAAGTTGGGTTTTTAATTTTAACAAACATAGAGTTTGTAGTATCAGCAAGAATGTTTACATCATTAGAAGCTTCGATAATCGCTCCAGATAACACATGTGATTTAGCAGTTGTTTGAGTTGCAAAAGTATATAGAACTTCAGCTGTCATATCAACCATAGGTGCAAAAATCTTGGCCTGTTGTTTATAAGTTTGAGCAAACGCGTACGATTTTACAGTTACATCATTTTTTGCATAAAGTTCTGCGCCATTTCCAATAATTGAAACAGCAGCAGATCTAGCACCCTCGCCATCAAGTTTTCCATCAACAAGGTCTAATATATCTGTAAGAATTGGATTAATCGCAGTAGATAGCATTGAATTTACAGCAAGATAGCTTGTATAGCTTTTTGCACTTACATCAATGTCGTTTGCGCCAATTACAGCGTTATGTATTTCAACAGAAGCGTATGTATCGCAACCCTCTTTTGCAATATTTGGATCAGTCGCACTATCTGGTGAGAA
>CAYJMX010000156.1:0-3807 GCA_964371485.1 uncultured Gammaproteobacteria bacterium
TAGCATACAAGCGAGTTTTTTTAGAATTTTCATAAATTTGAGTGCTTAAAATATTTAAATCAGAATATTTTAATTCTCTAAAATCATGGTGCAACATGCCTGAAACTGCACCATCAAACATATTTTCCCACTTGTTATCAATCATATCAACATACATTTTAGAAACTAAATCAGAAAAAGTCGAATTACACTCTAGAAGAAGAATTTTGTCATCCTTTAATATGAAATCAAAACCTAAAATGCCAATGTATTCACCATTTTCTTTAACTAAATTCGCCACCATAGGAACAATTGTGTTGTTAAAGAGATTTAAAATTTCATCCTCATCAAGGAAATCAACACCCCATTTTGCAAAAGAATTTTGATAAGTAGAATTTACACCTAAAAACATAGGCTTATATCCATCCACCAAGGTATATAGGCTAAATTCTTTTCCTACTATATACTCTTCAATTAATACTTTTTTTAAACCAATATTGAAAAATTCTTCAATAGCACTCTTGGCGCTTGAAAAGGTTTCGCAAATTCTTGTAGAATACTCGCTGTGCTCATCAGGCTTTACAACAATTGGAAACTTTGTTCCTCTAGCATACTCTGTTGCCGCTTGAGCTTTTTCAAAAAACTGAAAACGCGGAGTCTTCACCCTATTTCTATATATAAACTTTTTTGCCCAGCTTTTACTTGTAAAAATTCTAGAACTGTATTTTTCAGGTGCAACAACACTTAGATGCTCTTGAGAAAATAGCTTTAAAATATCAGTTAAAAACAACTTTTCTTCAAAAATTACAGTCAAAGACATTTCATTGGCACTTGCAAAATCTCTTAATTCAACAACATCGTCAATTGGAATATCTACATATTGCGCGTTTGTATCTGGATGAGTAGAAAAAACTATATTATTTGCATTCTTTGCAAAATGATTTGCAAAGTCCACGCTTGCTTGATTATTCCCTATGACAAAAATTCTCATAAAATGATTATACCACAGGAGCACATAAGAAAAATAGGATAGAGATATTTTTATATCTTTGTAAACTAATGTAAATATGTGGTTTCATCCGATAAAGTTTGCACGCTCAAATGTCGTCAAACACCATGGAGATACAAGGAACAATATTTACATTCAAGGAGCTGGATATGTCGTCAATTGGAAATCTAGGAAACAATAACTTACAAAATCTACTTTTAGCGCAGGCACAAGCAAACGTGTCAGATCAACAAGCTGTTGTAGATGGTTTATTTGAAGCGCCCGATACTGATAATATTCCTATGGATATCATTAGAATTGAGCAAGGTGAAAACCCTGAAGATGGCGACTTAATTACAGGTGAAGAGCAACTAGCAGCAGCGCAAGGACTGACAGAAGAAGAAGCGGCGGCAGAAGTTGCAAAATTACAGATAGAAGTTAGCGAACTAGATGCCAAGATTAAAGAAATTGAAAGCAACATGGCACAAGCTATTGCTGATTCAAAAGCAAAAATTGAAAGTCCAAACGCAACTATTGCAAGACTTGAAGAAGAAATCGCAGAACTTGAAGCAAAAGCTCAGCAATTAAAAGAAGAATATGAAGAAGCTGAAGCACAAAGAGTTGAAGCACAGCTTGAATATGATGCAAAAGTGCAAGAGCAAGAAGAACTAGCAGCAGAAATTGAGCAAAATAATGCCGAAATGGAAGAAGCATCTCAAGAAGCAGAAGCTCTAGCGCAAGAGATGAATGATGATTATGAAGGCAGAATGGCTGAAGCTCAAGCTGAAGCTGCGACAAAATATGACCCTGAAAAAGATGGCGATTATGATGATTTCGTGCAAGAGTATTTATCTGGTATAGCTCCAGATAGCACTATGCAAAGCAAAATTAACGATTTAAATAGCCAAATTTCATCATTATCAATTGAACTTACAACACTAACTTCTAAAAAGAAAGTTGTAGACTCTCAAGTAAGTACTGCAAAACAAAACTTGCAGGCCGCTGAACTAGGCGCGAGCATTGCAAAAGGTGCATATGATCAGGTGCTTGGCGAAGTTAACTCTAAAAATTCTGCAATAAGTGCTTCAAAGTCTGAAGTTTCAAGCTTAGGAAACACAGAAGCAAATATGCAAGCAGAGCTTGCTACTCTTAAAGCTGAAAAATCAACAAAAACAGCAAGAATACAAGAATTAACACCACACAACGTTGAAGCTACAGCGGCATTTCAATCAATCTCGCAAGCTGAATTAGACTTAATTAAAACTCACAATATCGACCTATCGGCCACTTTTGAAGATGGTACACCGAAATATTTCCTAGCAATGGGTAAAAAAGACAATCAATGGCACATTTATGAAAGATATGACAGCAATAGTCACAGTGGTGCAACACTAGCAAGGGCATACGCTCCTGATAGGGGTTATGACATTGTTGAAAGTGGTAATGGATATTTAAATGCCAACAGCGCTAACAACAGTAGCCACGGGGGAACAATTTACAATATAACTTGTTATAACCCAGAAGCGCAAACTGTAAAAGCCTGTGAGGACGAGCTTTGCTACAGCACATCTTCACCTCTGTCATTTGACCTTGAGGGTGATGGCGTGACAACTAAAGACGATATGATTAAATTTGACATCGACGCAGATGGAATATTGGATAATATCAACGATTCAGCGGACGCCGTTTTGGTGTTTGACGCCGATGGTGATGGCATAGCAGGCGAAAATGGCTTTGAAGTATTCGGTAACAACACAGACCTTGATGGCGATGGGGTAGCTGATGGTTATAAAGATGGTTTTGAAGCGCTAAAAGCATTGGCTTCAAAAGCAGGTCTTATAAGCGCTACAGATAATAAACTGGATGCTGCTGATATTAAACAGCTTGAAGAAGACTATGGCTTAATGATTAAAACGGATGGCTATTTAGATGAAGCAAAATCATTGTTTGATGTTGATATTTCTGAAATTACACTGTCATTAAGCGATGAAACAGAATTAATCAAAAACTTTGATGGCAAACATAATGATATTATGACGCAAGCTGGTACAAGCTTTACAATTAATGGCGAAGAGCTTGAAATTGCAGACTTGTGGCACGCTAAAAAATAAATATAATTACCTACTAAAAACAAGCAGAGCACTCTTGCCCTGCTTGTTTAGTGTATTTATAGATTAAACTTATATTTTTTCTATATTGCCATCTGCAATTTTATAACCATATGGAATTTCATTTATAAGTTTGCCTTGTCTAATTTGCTTTTGTTCTTTTTCACTTATATTGCTTGCATCAAAATCAACTAATTCGTATTTAAGAGTCGACGAGTAACTTATTATACCTAGTGTCAATAAAAGTAAATTCAAAGGATTGAACTTCTTTTTCACAGAAATTGCTTTGCCATCTGGCAATTGTTGCTTTGATGGATTAAATATATCTTCTTTTTGCACTGTTGATGGCGTTTGCAGCCCGCTTGTGTTCGCTTTTTGCGCTATACTTGGTGATTGTTGCAGATTTACTTTTCCTACTTCAAGACCCACGTCTTTTCTCCTTTATTGTTATACTCTTTGAACGTCTTTGATTGTCAATTATTGCCATATTTTATCATAATTTTACATTTCTTTATATTTTGTTTTTAATTTATACTGACAAATAAAATTCAAAATCATGTTATACTGGATTAAGAACTTTGATAATTAAATATGGGGACGTTTTGGTTTTGACAGGGTGCCTTATCGACTATGATGCAGGTCGCAGTGATGTTCTGCGTTACCAACAATCAAAAAAATAAACGCTAATAACGTTGTAGATGCTAGAAATGCATTTGCGCCACGCGCAATTGC
>CAYJMX010000157.1:0-446 GCA_964371485.1 uncultured Gammaproteobacteria bacterium
ATGCTGTTGTAGAAGTTGGATTACTTATGTCGCCAAAGTTAAAAGAAAGCTCTGAAGGTGGATTGGCAACAACAAAGACAGGTCTTGAGATAGCTCAAAAGCTTTGCAAGGAAGAGTCTTTATAGTTTAAAATGGGATAAAACTTTTAAAATGGTGGGCGATACGTGACTCGAACACGTGACCCCTTGAATGTCGATCAAGTGCGCTACCAACTGCGCCAATCGCCCGTAAACTTATTTAACTTTCGCCCTTGTTTCAGAAAACCTTTGGTTTTTCTGAGAGTGCGCTACCCCTCTCTAAAAACGATACTTAATCGTTTTTTTCGGCAGAGTGCCAATCGCCCGTAATATTCAATAGTTTTTCTCGACAGAGTGCCAATCGCCCGTAAACCTATTTAAATAACAAACCCCAACACTCTCATAATTAAAAAAGGCGACACCCAGATT
>CAYJMX010000157.1:456-3799 GCA_964371485.1 uncultured Gammaproteobacteria bacterium
GCGATACGTGACTCGAACACGTGACCCCTTGAATGTCGATCAAGTGCGCTACCAGCTGCGCCAATCGCCCCCACATACTACAAAATATCACAACAGCCGGCAGCGCACAAGTGCTTATTTTTAAATCGCAAGTCAAAGCTCGCTCAGACTGCGCCTTCTCGCCCCCATATATTACAAAATATCACAACAGCCGGCAGCGCACAAGTGCTTATTTTTAAATCGCAAGCGACTTTCCACCATAGAAAAATTTACCATTCTTAACGCAAACTTTTCTTATTTCAAGTTTTATAGCATAATTAAACTAGAAATTATGCAAAAAATGCAAGGAACTAAAGATGGTGTTGTCAATAAACGGATTAAATTTTAATTACAGCGGAATTAGAGCAAAAAAAGTGGGTAAAAACGATGCTCAAATCAACTTTACAGGTGACACTAAAGACCCCAAAGCCACATCAGCTACATTTGATGCCATTAAAACTCAAGCCCTGTCAAATGCTAGTAAATCAATAATTACGACTTCTAAAACTCCTCTTGGGGCAAGCTATAACAGCGAAACAAATTCAATAGATTTTAAAGTGGCTTCAAAAAATGCCACAAAAATATTCTTAAGCGTTTTTGAAGATAAGTTTGATAAAAATCCAATAAAGCATATCGAAATGGAGAAAAAAGAAGGTTCTGACATATTTACAGCCTCTCTTGAAGCTCAAAAAGAAGGCGGCAAAGTGCAACCTGTTTACTATGGCTATAGAGCTTTTGGTCCAAACTGGGAATACAAAGAAGGCTTTTTTGACAACGACGGCACAATTGCAAATCCAGAATATGGCTTTAACTCTTTTGTAGATAATCACGGGAACAGATTTAACCCAAACAGATTAGCATACGACCCATACGCACAAGAATTAAGCCACCTTCCTTCAGCTACTTCAGGCGATGATTTTAAGTTTATTATTGGCAATGGTAATTATTTAAAAAACAACGCCATTCACGCACCTAAAAGTGTGTTCTCAGTTGTTGATAATTCTATTGTTTCAACTGTTAAACCAAGGCCTCTTACAAGTGAAATCATAGGTGAAGTGCATTTAAAAGATTTATCTATAAATGAAGATGTAGAAGGCGCTGGAACATATGTGGGCGCAAAGCATATGGCAAAAAAGGTAAAAGACCTAGGTTTTACAATGGTGGAATTTTTACCTTTACATGAATACGACGATGTGGCTGGCAATAAAAACCACTGGGGTTATATGTCCCTTGGCTATTTTGCATTAGCTAAAAAATATGCAATGGACAAATCAGAAGGTGGCGCCTTAAGAGAATTTAGGGATATGGTTGATGCGTATCATAAAGAAGGCTTAAAGGTTTGTATGGATGTTGTTTATAACCACACAGGTGAAGCAGCAAACATCAATAACGATCCAAAAAGATCAAAACAAATGAGCTATTCACTTTTAGATAACGCTATGTATTATAAACAAAAAAATGGCTTATACAATTCAAATTCAGGCTGTGGAAACGACCTAAATGTGGCATATGATAGAACCATGGATATGGTTGCTGATTCTGTTGCCTTTTACGCCAAACAAGGTGTAGACGCATTTAGATTCGACCTTGGTGTAGGTCTTATGGACATAAACAAAGACGGGACAGTTTATTATGACAAATACAAAAGCTTATCAGGGCAATTACACAAAATGCTTGAAGAGCGCGGAGTGAAAGTATTAAAGCCAAACGAAACAGGAGAAGGGATATATTTAATCGCTGAACCTTGGACTTGTGGTGGCGCACATACATACCACCTTGGAGGATTTGAAGACCATTGGGCACAGTGGAATGATGTTACAAGGGAAACAATTAAAAAAGATGCCGCAAATCCATTTTCTACAACACCTAGAGCGCTTAGAAACTCTCTTGAGGGTTCCTTAAATATACTCGGCGACTCTTCTAAATCAATAAACTATGCTTACTCTCATGATGGCTACAACCTTTATGACGGTAACACTCACAAGCCAGAGGCTGGCAGTTGGCATTTCGCGCATGACTACCACGGTAATCCATATCGTCAAGAAAATGCTATGAAAAAACAAATTGCAATCACACTTCTAGCTAAAGGTACACCTATGTTACAAGTAGGGGACGCCATAGCGCACTCAAAAGGTGGAGATGACAACAGCTATAACAAGGATGATGCCACAAATCATTTAGATTTTTCTATCGCTGATGATAAGGAATCAATTAACTATAGAATTAAACGTTTTACAAAAAATATGATTAATTTTAGAAAAGAACACAAAGAAATAACAGATGCTATTTTTAACGATAAAATCACATATTTTAAACCTGATGGACACGAAGCGCATCCATACGATAACAGCTATTGGGACAATGTGAACGCTAATATTTTATGTTTTAATATAGATTCTGATGACAACCTTTTTGTATCATCATCTTCTGATGAACATTTTATCAACATTAAACTTCCAGAGCCTGCTGAGGGCAAAAAATGGAACTTAATTTGTGACACTTCAAAGGATAATTCTTTTGAAGGAAAGAGAATACAGGGTAATGAGTATAATCAAAACCCACACTCGCTTTTAATATTCAAACAACTTGAAGTTTAAAAACCTAAAGACAACAAAAATTCATTTGTACTTAAATGGTGAAGCCCAAGAGAAACTAAAATTCCAAGTGCTGCGCCACAGAAAACTTCAAATGGCGTGTGACCAAGTAGCTCTTTTAACACTTCATATGGTCTTGTTTGATGGTGCTCTCTTAAATCTTCAACAAGTCTGTTTAAAGTTGCCGCAGTTTTTCCAGCAGAACGACGAAGGCCTTGAGCATCTTGCATAGTAACTAATGCAAAACCACCAACAATAGCGAAATCCACAGATGTAAATCCAGAAACCAGTCCAACACTTACACTAAGTGCCACAACACCAGCACTGTGAGAAGAAGGCATACCGCCTGTTGTCACAAAAAGTTTAAAATCAATTTTTTTGTGTTTAAAGAAATAAAATATAACTTTTAGCGCCTGCGCCAACATTGCGGATAATACTCCAGCAGTTAAAACTTCAATTCCTGTACCAAAAAATTTCACTTATCTATCCTCTTTTGTAACTTCTCAATAATATCTATAAACGCACTAGATTTAACATCTATTTTCTTGAGTATATCATGTTTTTTCAAAATTAGTTCATTAAATTTTTTCTTTGCATTATCTAACCCATACTTGCTTACATATGTTGTCTTAGATGACGCTTCATCCTTACCTGCGGTTTTACCTAGTTCATCAGTGGATGAAATTACATCTAAAATATCATCATAAATTTGAAAATTAAGCCCAAAAGCA
>CAYJMX010000158.1:0-3730 GCA_964371485.1 uncultured Gammaproteobacteria bacterium
AAATTTATGTAAAAAATGCAATTAGAGAAATTGGCTATACTGAAAAATATAACAAAATTTGGGGTGATTATGCCTTGAATATTAATAATATTAAAATAATAAACTTGATTGGAATGCAATCTCCAGAAATTAATTATGGAGTTGAAGAACAACAAGGTTGGGGTGATCAAGGTGTTTTTGTTGGATATGCCGCAAGTGGGGTTGATAATCTTAATAAAGAGCTTTATTTGGCAAAAAAATTAAATAAAGCCTTGTATTATAAAGCCTTAAAAGAATTTTTGCTCAATGAAGAAAATGACGAATCTATAAGTCTTTATAATCATTTTACGAATTATCAAAAGTATTATTCAAACGAATTTGAAGCAAGCGCTTATGAAATCCAGCATAGCCTAGAAAAAGTCCTAAAAACCGAAAATACAATGCAAGGATCCGAGATGTCGGTTTCAAAATTTGGAGAATTTAATAAAGTATTTGAAAAAAAATTGCCAAATGAACAAGAAAGAGAAGTGGTTTTTGATTATTTGTATGATACCGTACAAGAAGACTTGGAGCCAACATTACCAAATATAGCTTCGGGTGTATTGCATAAAATTATTGGAAAACAAGAATATTTTGAATTGCAAAGTCGAGTTTTTGATAAAATGAGAACTATTGTAGATCAAAATATTTCAAAAGATACGGTGGTAGAATCTTATTTGTACAAATTAGACTATATTGATGATTACGTAAGGCACAACAAACTAGCAGTTTTTACTGATTATTTTGACGAAATGCTTGAATATGCGACAAAGAATGAAATTAGGGATTCAAGAATTGATGAAATTTACGATGCATTAAGGGGGATGTCTGAATAATGCACCATTTTTTCAATTTGGGTCAAAGCAAAATTGTTAGCACAATTAGGCGAAAAAATAGATAAATGGATGCATTAGAGCGAGGTTTGAACACTGGCTTTTTGGCACCTTATTTTAAATTTTGTTGCCAACTTTTGCACTGGATGGATCTTGTCAATAAAAAAAGTTCCAACTTTTTTGTTGAAACTTTTTTGTTTTATATGGTTGGGGAGGCTGGATTTGAACCATCGACCTTCGGGTTATGATCCCGACGAGCTACCGATCTGCTCCACTCCGAGCTGTGTCTTAATTACATTATGCAACGCTAAAGTTTAAAAATCAACCCCTTTGTTTTGCGCCTTTGTGCCTCAATGTTATAAAACTTCACTAACTTTTTTGATGTCTTTATGATAAAATTCAATTTATGATGTCAATTGATAAGAAAAAAGCCTACATAATAGTTTTTTCAACCATTGCGTTATTCTGCCTTTTTGGCTTAATTTGGGCGCTATATGTCACTCGTGACATCCGCTCAAACATTGGCGCAGTTATGAACGGTTCGCAAATGGTCATCGTTCGCGACCTTGTTTTGACTGAAACAAAAGATAATATTAAATATTGGGAACTGTATGCTAAAACTGGAAGCTATGATGGCTCAAGCAAAGTTGTAACTTTAACTGATGTTTTGGGAAATGTATATGATGACAATAAGGAAGTTATTTTAAGCTTTGAAGCCACAAAAGGCTCATATGATGAAGAAACAAAGGCGCTTATTTTGGATGGAAAAAATTTAATTATTTCAAAAACCGGTGCATCTATTACATCTGATAAAATCGAATGGGGCGGAAAAGGCACAGATATTAAGGCGTCTGGAAATGTAGTTTTAAAAAATAGTGAAGATATGATTACAAATTCTGATAGTGCGACTTTTAATTCTGATCTTACTTATGTACAAATTGACGGCAACACTCAAGTTCAATTATATTCTTCAACAGAAGATACAAAATCAAACTCTAGTTTAATTAATACCAAATAAGGAAAGCAAATGAAAAAAATAGTTATAATACTTGCAATAACACTGTTTACAACCCTGTGCGGGTTTTGTTCAAATGTCGTTATAGAAGCGCAAAAGCAAACAATAAAGCTTGATCAAAATAAAGGCTTTTTTGAAGGCAACGTTCAAGTAAGTGTTGGGGACATAAAAGTTAAAAGCCCAAGAGCAGAGCTTGATTTTAGCCCAAAAACCAAAAAGCCATCATTAGCTACATTTTTCAATAACCCATACGCCTATCAAGCTAAAGGTAGTGCTAAGCACGAAATAAAAGCAGACATCATTAAGGTATCTTTAATTAAAAAAACAATACTAGCTTCTGGAAATTCTCAGTCTATAGTGCTTGAAAATCGCCAGCCAATAATTACAATTAACGCCGATTCTCAAAGCTATGACACAAAAACTAAGCTTATGAGTGCCCATGGCTATGTAATTATTCACTATGATGATATTGAAACATTTTCTGATAAGGCAAATGCTGTTATGGACAAAGAAGGCGAAATTAGCTCTTTAAAATTGTCAGGCAATGTTGTTATGAAGCAAAAGGCAAATGTAATTAAGGGAAATACTTTTCAATATTTGCCAAATAAAAACGAATATAGAGTAACCGGCAAAACAAGTTCTGATGTGACTTTTGAAGATGGAACAAAAGTTTATGTAGAAGCTGATTATCAATACTTTAATTCTAAAACAAATGCTATGATAGCCTCTGGTAATGTCAAAGTTAAATACCAAGACTATTACGCTCAAGGCCCAAAGGCGACACTTACTGTAAATCCTAAAACAAACAAGCCTGATAAGGTTGTGTTTGTTGGGCGTTATAAAATTAGAAACGAAGGTTCAACAGTTGAGGCGGATAAAATTACTATGACGCTTAATCCAAAAGCGTTTTATGCAGATGGAAATGTAAAAACGAGCATTTCGCAAAGCTCGAATATGGAGATGATGAACTAATATGAATATGACACTAGAAAATAAACAATGTTTAGTAGCCGGAAATGGCCTTTTGCCTGTAAAAATGGCTCAAGGGGCTAAGGAAAATGGTTTTGATGTTGTGGCAATTTCGCTCTCTTCTGATAATTATAACGACCTAAAAAAACACTGTTCAAAGGTTATTTCTCTTGGATTTGGAGAATTGGAAAAAATTTCTAAATTTATTGAAGAAGAAAATATTAAACAACTGACTTTTTTGGGCAAGGTTTCAAAAACTATGCTTTTAAAAAGGCCAAAACTTGATAAGAAAGCTATCGGACTTTTAAAAGAGTGCTTCAATTTAAACGATGACGCTATTATGTTAAAAGCTGTTGAAGAGCTTGATAGACTTGGTGTTACCGTTTTAAATCAAACAATTTTTATTAAAAATTTAATGGTTCAAAAGGGTGTGTTGACTGAAACTCAACCTACTCAAGAACAATTATTTGATATTGAATATGGTTTTAAAACCGCTAAAGAAATGGGCAAATTGGACATTGGTCAATCTGTTGTTATGAAAAACAGAATGATTATGGCAGTTGAAGCTATTGAAGGAACTGACAATTGTATAAAACGTGGTGCTAAACTTGCTAGAAAAAAGGGTGCTGTTGTAGTAAAAGTTGCTAAACCTAATCAAGACAACAGATTTGATATGCCAACAGTAGGTGTGAACACTCTTAAAACTATGAGAAGATATGGTGCCAATGTGCTAGCTCTTGAAGCGAATGAAACAATTATTGTTAATCAGCCAGATATGATTAATTATGCCAATAAGCATAAAATAGCTATTATTGCGATATAAAATGGTAAAAAAAGTTTTTATTATTACAAAAGATTTTAAAAATCAAAATGAAGAAAATTTTGCAGACAAGCA
>CAYJMX010000159.1:0-410 GCA_964371485.1 uncultured Gammaproteobacteria bacterium
GTTATGGATTTAACCTTAAAAAATACCGATATCAGAAAAAACGTTGCAGCCCAAAATGCGCTTATTCACTTTGCCCTAGATACACAAAAAAAGAAGCATATTTCAGTTATGATGCCTTATTCAAACAGATTAAGACACCTTTGCGATTGGTATGTTCAACTTTGGGCAGAATCATTGGGTAAAAAATATGACAGAGCAGGACACGAGATATACAACGCACCTACGCCAATTAAAGCCGAGGGCGTTACAGATCAACACTCTTTAATGCAATTGTTAATTGAAGGGCGAAATGACAAAGTTGTTACCTTTGTAAGAATTCAAGAATTTGAAAATAACGTTGAAATACCAGCTATATTTGAATACACCCCTGTTAGTTATCTTGGTTCAAAGTCCTTAAATAGGTTAATGGA
>CAYJMX010000159.1:507-3702 GCA_964371485.1 uncultured Gammaproteobacteria bacterium
CTGAAGCTAATACTACTATGGCGCTATTAAATGATGCGAGTAGACCAAATATAACAATTTCAATTGATAAAATCACACCAGAGGTGTTAGCTAAATTATTTTACATGCTAGAGATGCAAACAGCTATTATAGCAGAGCTTTATAACATTGATGCCTTCAATCAACCTGGGGTTGAAGAAGGCAAAAATTATACTTATGCTTTAATGGATAGAGCTGGATATGAAGAATCAGCTCAAATGCTAAGAGAAAAACTTAACATATAAACTATTTATTGGCATTTTTTCTAGCTAAAACTTCTTTAAAATCGATGATTTGAGCCATTCTTTGCTTTAGTGTCATTGTTTTATTAACAAGCAATTCAGTTTCAGTTGATCCATCTTCTTTTTTATGAACAACAAGTTCTTTAATGTTGAATCTGCCATCTGGAGCGTGTTCTGTTTTAATGAAAACATCTCTATCTGCTCTATAGTCTGGCATTGTTTGAGTTCTTGTGCCATCAAGTTTTATACCATAAGAGTGTAAAAATTTATCAGATTTTTTAGATAATTTTTGAAAAACTTCAACACTGCCGTCTTGTTTCTTTAAAATTTCATATTGTGCGTATCTTCTTGGATACAATTCTTTCAATTGTTCCATAGCAATTTTTGTGTGTTTTTGTTGTGTAACTTTTTTCTTGAAAAAATTCACAGCAGGAGTTAATGGTCCTAATTTCATCTTATATTCCCTTTTTATAGACTAGTATATAAATTTATAACACGTAAAAAATTATTTGCAATTCCCAAAAAGGCACCAAGTAGACGCTCTTGTTATTTCAACATCTACAAAATCACCAATGGCGATATTTTCGCCTTTAACATGTACCACTTTATTATTTCTAGTTCTGCCTTCATATGCGCCAGTTTTTTCTTTTTCAATTAAAACTTCTTGCACCTGTCCAACATATTTTTTATTAGATTTAAGAACTGCCTCTTTATTTTTTTCATTCAAAATCTGCAAGCGCTCTTTTTTTATTTCATTATCTACATATTTATCTACCCACTTCGCTGCAACAGTATTTGGGCGAGGAGAATAAGCGGCAGTATTTGAATAATCCAGTTCAAATTCATCGAACGCAGAAATTGTATCTTTAAAATCTTCATCGGTTTCAGATGGAAAGCCTGCGATAAAATCAGAAGTTATAGTCACATCTTTTATGTTATCACGCACTTTTTTAACAATTTGGGCATACGTTTTTCTGTCATATCTTCTATTCATAGCTTTAAGCACCGTGTCAGAGCCGCTTTGCATAGGAATATGGAAGCATTCACACACTTTATTTAATTCTTTTACAGTTTGAATGAGCTCATCTGTAATATCAGTTGGATAAGATGTTGTAAATCTTATTCTAAAATTTCCATCAATTTTTTCGATTTCTCTTAACAAATAAGCCAAAGTTGGCTTTTGAGGCAAATCTTTACCATAGCTATCTACATTTTGACCTAAAAGTGTAATCTCTTTAAAGCCTTGTGCTACGATTTTCTTCGCTTCTTCGATAATTAAATGAGGCTCTCTTGAGCGTTCTCTACCACGAGTGTATGGAACGACGCAGTATGTACAGAAATTATTGCAACCCTCTATAATAGGGAGCCAAGCGTTTAAGCCGTGGGTTCTATCTATTGAGAACTCTTTTTCACCATAGGCATTTTCTCTTATGGCACTAGTTCTTTTATCTAAATTTAATAATTCAGGCAATTCATATATGTTTGTTGTGCCAAAAACCAAATCAACATAAGGGAAGCGCTTTAAGAGTTTTTCGCCTTCTTGTTGAGCAACACAACCGCAAACCCCAATTTTTAAATCTCTCTTTTTTTTGATTTTGCCCCACTTGCCAAGCCTTGAATAAGCCTTATCTTCAGATAATTTTCTTATAGAGCATGTGTTTACTATACAGAAATCTGCCTCGTTTTCATTGTCACATGGCAGATAATTAAAGTGGGATAATATACCTAGAATCCTCTCGGTGTCAGATTTATTCATCTGGCAACCAAGAGTTTCTATATATACTTTTTTTGTTTTTGGACTCATTATACTATTAGAGCACCACCAACGACATTGTCAACCTTTTCGATTCTTTCTTTTAAAGCACCGCGTGGCATATAATATGGGTTAACTGTCATGATTTTCGCTGCGATGTTTGGATAATAGTAAATAAATCTTAATTCGCTTTTTGTTAGCGGCTTTTGAGTGTGTACGTTAGCATAACGAACAAGCTCAAGAATATTTCTAGCCTCATCATCATCAGAGAATTCAAGCTCAAGATTTTCATATACGTTTCTGAAACCTTTAATACCAGAATACTCACCAACTGTAATCATACGGCCAGTTTCGATAATTTCAGGTTCGCCTTTTCCAAGCTCTTCATAATCATATAATTCATAGTTTCTTCTGTCTTTTAAAGCGCCGTCTGCGTGGATTCCACTTTCATGAGCAAATGCGTTCTCACCAACAGCTGGTTGGTTCATTGGAATTGGCACATCAAAAGCATAAGAAGCATATTTAGCTAGCGCCCATGCTTTAGAGATATCAATTTGTGGATCGATTTGATATTTACCAGCAAAACCGCTTGATTTAGTTATTGCAAGAATACAAGAAACTAAATCAGCATTACCAGCACGTTCTCCCATGCCATTTACTGCTGTATTTATCCAAGCGTTTACACCCGCATCTATTGCAGCTTTAGCGCCCATAACAGAACAGCCAGTTGCCATTCCAAGGTCATTATGGAAATGCATTTCTACATCCATTTGAGATTCTTTTGCAATTCTATAGATTCTATCATACGCCGTTTGAGGGTCGTCATAACCTAGTGTGTCACAGTATCTGAAACGCTCAGCGCCGTATTCTTTACATTTTTTTGCATATTCTACAAGATAATCAATGTCAGAGCGCGAAGCATCTTCGGCGTTAACACCAAGAGCCTTACAGCCATGGGCAAAAGCTTCATTAATAGCTTCACATGTTGTATTCAATATGTCTTCTTTTGTTTTCTTACCTTGATATTTACCATTAATCATCTGATCAGAAGTAGATTGAGAAAGGTTTAAGTATTCCAATTTTGGTACATTTTCGTACGCTTTAATGATATCAGCAGGAATTGAGCGAACCCAACCTGACATTCTTGTTTTATCGATTAATCCTCTTTCAACAAGTTGCAGG
>CAYJMX010000160.1:0-3696 GCA_964371485.1 uncultured Gammaproteobacteria bacterium
CCTGCAATTCCTGAGAATTCAACACGAGCAAAAGAGCCCTTTGGGATTTTTACATTTTTTTTAGTAACAATAATTTGGACATCAACAAATTCTTTTTGATATGTAAAATTCCTTACATGCCCTACTGTAACACCCATCATCTTAACAGGAGATCCTTGAATCAACCCATCAACATCGGAAAATGCTATTGCGTAAAGGTTTGGCTCTACAAATTTCTTGTGAAAAATGAAACTAACACAAAAGATCGTTAAGCCAACAAGTGCGATCCAAACAATAACTTCAATTACATATCGCTTTTCAAGTTTTAATTTCATTAATACTCAACCCCTTTTCGAGCACTAACACCAATATCCCAATAGTGTTTAATAGGATTAATTTCAGATACAAGATGCGCCATTTCAATGATTTCAGGTTTGGCATTTCTACCAGTTAATACAATTTCAACTTCTTTAGGCTTATTTTTTAATACTTCAAGGACTTCTTCTAGTTTTATAATTTCTAAATCTATAGCGATATTTATTTCATCAAGCACTATAAGCTGATACTCATTATTCATAATCGCTTCTTTAGCCAAGTTCCAACCGTTTAAAATCTCGCTTTTATCATCATCATTCATATTTGATTTAAACAAAACCTTGTCTGAACCGGCGTTTACAACTTTAAAATTATTTTTAATATCACTAGATAAATTTAAAAAAGAATGCAACTCGCCATAATCAGACCCACCTTTTGTAAACATAACAAGTAGTACTTTCCAATTGCGACCAAGAGCGCGAAGTGCAAGGCCTAAGGACGCAGTAGTTTTGCCTTTACCATTGCCAGTGTACACTTGAATATAGCCGTGATTATTAAAACTAGGATTAAATAAGTTGTCTTGCATAATAATTAAATTATACAACAAACATTATTTAGTAATAATCCTCTTCGTCTTCTTCATCTTCAACAGGTTCTGGCTCTTGAATTTCAATACCCATCTCTAGAAGAATTTCTCTTGCCTTAGGTGCATATGCTGTATCGCCGAAGTTTTCCACTACGGTTCTTAATGCATCAATCGCCTCAGCTGGCATATCTCTTAATTTAAATAAAATTCCCAATTTATAATATATAGGTGCAAAAGCTGGTTCCACAGAAAGTGTCATTAATTCATCAATACTTAATTTAGTATTAATTAATGAATCAGAATCCTCTGGAGAAAAAAGCTCTCTTGTGTAATATTTTCTTGTTAAATTATCAACATTTGTTTTAAGTTCAGTAATTTGTTCTTCAGTAACTTTTGGCGCTTTTTTAGCAGCAGTTTTTTTAGCTTCAACAAGCTGGTTGTTGTTTAACAACACAAAAACGGCAAGCGCTATTAAAAAAATATAGATTAATTTTTTTCTCAAAATCTGAACTCCTCTATAATAATAGTACTATAACTCTTAAAATAATCCTCAATCTTAGGTATGATTTTTACAAAATTATCATTAAATTAATAAAGTTATGAGAAAATTTATTTTAATAGCTTTCATCTTATGTGTTACAAATCTGGCTTATGGAGCTACTTTAAGGGCAAGTGTATCTAAAAGTGAAATTCCAGAAGGCTTTTTTGGAACGTGGCATGTGACATCAAAACTTGTTGAAACAAACAACAGGGAACTTTTTAATACTCTTTGCGTCGATATATGGACACTTGGTGGATATGGATCAACTTTAATTCTAGAGAACAATGAATCAGGAGCAACATCATCTATTACAGTTGATTCAAGCAAAAATATAGATGGAAAAACTTTGACCTTTAACAGGTACAAAGAAAACTATAGGGGCGACATCAAAATAGTTCAGAAGGAAAGTCCGACATTTACATTAAATGGCAATCTTTTTACAGGCTATGACACTTTTATAATTGAAAGATACAAAGGCGATAAGCTAATTCAAAAAGATGTGGTAAAATATAAAGTTGTTGGACAAAAAATTTCAGAGTAGAGGAAAAAATGGATAAAATATTTGATTGTTTAATACTAGGCGCAGGCCCTGCGGGACTAAGCGCTGGAGTATATTGCGCAAGAGCTAATATGGATTGCGCTTTAATTGATATATCGGCATGCGGGGGGCAGCCTACAAATTATCTTGAGATTGAAAATTATCTTGGATTTGAGAATATTGAAGGCTGGGAATTAGCTGAAAAATTTGAAAAACATTTGGATAAATTCAATGTTCCAAAATTCACTTTTGAAGAAATTCAAAAAATAGATTTAGTGTCACCTATTAAAACAATCACAACTTTAAAGGGTGATTATAAGGCAAAATCGGTAATTATCGCCACTGGCGCAAAGTCAACAAAACTAGGCGTTAAAGGTGAAGAAGAATTTATCGGACGTGGTGTAAGCTATTGTGCTGTGTGTGATGGGGCTTTTTATAGAGATAAAACTGTAGCAGTTGTAGGTGGCGGAAATGCTGCTGTTGAAGAAGCTATGTATTTAACAAAGTTTGCAAAAAAAGTTTACATTATCCACAGAAGAGATGAATTAAGGGCTGATAAAATCGTTCAAAAAAGAGCGTTTGACAACAATAAAATTGAATTTGTTTGGAGCGCTACCGCGGCTGAAATTCAAGGCAGCGCAACTGTTGAAAAGATTTTACTTAACAACTTAAAGACAAATGAGCAATTCACACTAGATGTTGATGGAGTATTCCCATACATTGGTTTTAGTCCTAATGTTGAAGGCATAAACGGGCAGATTCAACAAGATGAAAGCGGTTTTATTATTACAGATGAAACAATGCAAACAAGCGTTTCTGGCGTTTTTGCTATTGGTGATGTGAGAAAAACTCCACTAAGACAAGTAATTACAGCAGTATCAGATGGCGCAATAGCAGGCGTAAGCGCTGCTAAACATCTTGAGCACCTTGAGGCGCTTGAAGCGACTGTATAGCTCTATTAGCAGATTATACAGGGATTTCATCCACACAAGAAACTTCAATAATATCAGAATTTGAGCGAAAATACGTCAATTGTCTTTTCGCAAAATTTCTTGTGCGCTGTTTTATTTTATCAACAGCCTGATTAAATTCACAATGCGTACCATCTTCTAATTCAAAAAATTCTTTATACCCAATTGTATTTAAAAGCACTTTTGAATCAGGGTATTGTTTTTTATTTTTTAAAAATTCATCATACAGGCCCATTTCAACCATAATATCAACACGCTTGTTTATATTTTCATACAATTGTTCTCTGCTGATTTTTGGCATATACCATTTAGCGCCATATTTTTGTTCTTTTTTAGGGCGAACATACTGTGACACTGGCATATTAAGCCCCTTGCACATTTCAATAGATCGAATAACTTTATCCTTATTATTCTTGTGAACCTCTTGTGCTCTTTTGGAATCAAGCTTGTTTAAAAATCTCCCAAGCTTCATCATTTGATTTAAGTTCAAGCTCTTGTCTTAATTCTTTATTCTCTGCCACCTCTGGCATAGCGCAATCTTCAAGAAGTGCTTTTATATAAAACCAAGTGCCGCCAGCTACTATAATCTTTTTGTTTCTTAAAATAATTTCATCGACAATATTTCTTGCATCACGTTCAAAATCAGAAGCACTGTAATCATCATTAGGTGTAATGATATCTAAAAGATGATGTCTAATTCCTTGCATTTCACCTTTTTCGACCTTAGCACTTACAATGTCCAAATCTTTATAGACACTTCAAGAAT
>CAYJMX010000161.1:0-3683 GCA_964371485.1 uncultured Gammaproteobacteria bacterium
TCAAGGTTTTGTAAAAAGGTATAGAAGATTAATTTAAATTTGGATTAACCTTATTTTTAAACTTCGTAGTTGAACCCTGGAAGATACGTTCAAAGTTTCCAGTAGGGCCGTTTCTTTGTTTTGCAACAATGATTTGAGCTTTGTTTTTAAGTTCTGGATTTTCTTTATCATAGTATTCTTCACGGAAAATGAACATAACAATATCCGCGTCCTGCTCGATTGCGCCAGATTCACGAAGGTCTGATAACATTGGGCGCTTATCTGTTCTATCTTCAACCTTACGAGATAGCTGAGATAGGGCAATAATTGGAACATCAAGTTCACGAGCAAGGGCTTTTAAACCCCTTGATATTGTTGAAATTTGTTGGTTTCTATCGTTTGAGCTTCTTTCTTCAATAAGCTGAAGATAATCAATTAATATCAATCCTAAATCAGGATTTTTCATTTTTAATCTTCTGCATTTTGCTCTAATATCAGAAACACTCACACCAGCGGCATCATCTATAAATAAAGGAGCTTGGTGCAATTCATTCATGCAATTTGTAATTTTTTCCCACTCGTTTGGCATTAAATCGCCTGTTCTTACTCTTTGCGCGTCAACTTCAGATTCAGCACAAACAATCCTTTGTGCTAGCTGAATTTTTGACATCTCTAAAGAGAATATTAAAGTAGGACAGTTTTGTCTTATGGCGATATTTTGTGCGATATTAAGTGCAAATGCCGTTTTTCCCATTGATGGACGAGCAGCAAGAATAATGAAATCAGACTTTTGAAAACCAGCCGTTAGATTATCAAGTTCAAAATATCCACTTGGAACACCAGTGTATGAACCTTTATTGGCACAACGGAATTCAATTTTTTCAACTGTTTCCATCAAAAGATTTGTAAGCTGTTCAACCTCTGTTGTCGTTTTTTGTTGAGAGATTTCAAAGATATATTTTTCTGCAAGTTCTAAAGAATCTTGTGCCTGTGGGCTTTTATAAGTATTTTCAATTATTGTAGCGCCTGCGTTAATCAGTTGCCTTTTAATGGCATTTTCTTTAATAATATTTGCGTAATATTCAATGTTTGAGCTTAAAATAGTATCCATCATTAAATCAGAAAGATACTCGCTTCCACCTATTGATTCTAGTTGATTTTTAACTTGAAAATAATTTGAAACAGATAATCCATCAATTGGTTTGTTTTGATTGTACAAACTAAACATCGCTTCATATATTAATTTATTAGCAGGGCTGTAAAAATGCTCTGCTTCAAGGATTTCAACCACTTTGTTCATAGACATCGGGTTTATTAATATAGCACCTAAAACCGCGTTTTCAGCGTCAAGATTGTGTGGTGGTAAACGTTTTGAGATTTTATCTGTTATTTGTTGAGCCATTTTATTCCTTCTTGCTATAAAGAAATTTTAATTAAAACACAAAAAAACCTCAATAAATTATACCTAAGTATGAAGAAATTCTAACTTTTTTATAATTCCAACAGGGTTAAAATGCAGCTATAGTAATAGAGTAGTTAATCACCATTACTATTAAAGAAAAAAACAAAGAAAATTAATTAGCCAAATTAATTTTAAAAACACGACGGATTAATAATTAATAAATTTTGAATTATTAATTCACTCAAAAAAGATATTAATTGCCAAATTAATAATATTGCTCAAGAAAAAAGCATTAATTCACTATTGCCTAGAATTAATCACTTATCTTAGAGTGCAACCATCACATCACCCATATTAGTTAGATTAAGGTCGAAGTTTGCCAAAACGCGACCGCAGAAAGGACATCACTATGGCTATCGTTTTAAACACGAACGTACCTTCACTTAAAGTGCAAAGCAACTTAACAAACGCGACAAATTCTATGAATGAAGCGATGACGCGTTTAACAACAGGTTTAAGAATTAATACAGCAGCAGACGACGCAGCGGGGTTAGTAATCTCAAAAGGTTTAGAAACTCAAATTAGAGGCTCAGATGTTGCAAAACAAAATTGTCAAACAGGAGCAAACTTGCTTCAAACAGCAGAAGGAACTCTTTCTGTAATACAAGATCACTTTTCAAGAATGAGAGATCTAACACTTCAAGCGATGAACGGAGGCCAAGGTGTGGCTGAAGTTGCAGCCCTTGAGGATGAAATTCTAGCTCGTCTAGAAGAAATTGACAGGCTATCTGAAGTTGCAGCCTTTAATGACTTCGAATTATTCCACGATGATAACACAACTGTTGTATTACAAGTAGGTGATGAATCATCTGAAGTTGAAAACACAATTGCTGTTGATAATATTTTCATACCTGCAAGAGTGTCAGTTTTAACAGGCCGTGATACCGCAGTAGCACCAATCAACTTTATTGACCCAGGAACAGGCGAAATCGTAGATAGAACATCTTTTGAATCTATCCTTGATGATTTCTCAGCTGCGATTGATGAAATTTCAGCAAGACGTGGTGACATCGGTGCAATTCAAAACAGACTTGAATCAACTGTTTCAAACTTGACTATTCAAAATGAAGAATCGTAGATGCTGATATTTCAGTTGAAAGTTCAAATTTCACAAAATATCAAATCCTACAACAGGCGTCAGCTTCGCTTTTAACTCAAGCAAATCAGGCTCCTCAAATAGCATTAAGTTTAATATAAAAACAAACAAATCCGAGTGATGTATAACAAACAATCTAACTGGTGATGGCAATACAGTGGGTCGATTAAATCGACCCTTTTTTTTATGTCGAGCGTAGCTTGAACTGTGACGCTATGCGTCCAGTGAAAGCAAGCTTGCAGAGGTGTGCCAGAGCGTGACGGCAGTGCGAGGAGCACTGGCGGACAGCTCGAGCCGTACCCACAAGCGAAGTTTGAACTGCTCCTGTAGGCGCAAGCGCCCACGTCGCCGATTTTACGTATCGTCCTGTCTATCAAGGCTCTTCGCCTTGATATCACGGACTCACATCCAACAAGGCAAGCTCATAAATTTCCAACTGCACACAAGTGCAGTAAGAAATTTATTTCGCTTGATATTAAAAAATCCCTCAAGGAAAGCCTCGAGGGATTTTAAGTGCTTAAATACTAGAATTATATCAAGCTTAAAGCGATGTTTGGAGCACTGTTCGCTTGAGTTAATAGTGAAGCAGATGCTTGTTGAAGAATTTGGTTCTTCGTGAAGTTTGATGACTCAGTTGCAATATCCGCGTCTTTGATACGTGAAGATGCAGCTGATAAGTTTTCGTTTTGAATGTCTAGTACGTCAACAGTCGATAATAGTCTGTTTTGAACCGCACCGATCGCACCACGTCTTGAAGAAACTTCATCAATCGCTGTATCAATTGAATCAAGGTAGCCTTGTAACTCTGCATCAGTTGTTTTAGTTGTACCATCAGTATAAGCAAAAGCAGCTGATGTGAACGTTGCACTACCAGTTAAAGCAGAAGCAGTAGCATTAGTGAAAATGTTGTCTTCTACGGTAATTGTGTTTAAAGTAGAATCTGATTCTGCACCGATTTGTAGAACTACGCCAGCAGCATTTGCAGTTGAATCAAATAGTGTAAAACCATTGAATTCTGCTTGTTGTGCGATACGATTGATTTCATCAATACGAGCTTTCGCTTCGTCTTGTAAAGCTGTAAGTGAATCGTGAGATTGACCACCGTTCATTGCTTGTAATGTCAAGTCTCTCATACGAGATAGGTTG
>CAYJMX010000162.1:0-266 GCA_964371485.1 uncultured Gammaproteobacteria bacterium
C
Source organism: uncultured Gammaproteobacteria bacterium (assembly GCA_964371485.1). Lineage (GTDB taxonomy): Bacteria > Cyanobacteriota > Vampirovibrionia > Gastranaerophilales > Gastranaerophilaceae > CAYJMX01. The sequence continues at coordinate 2 of CAYJMX010000162.1, forward strand.
AACTATCCAAACAACCCTCTAGGTTGCATATGTACTAAAGAATATCTTCAACATTGTGTAGATTTCTGTAAAAAGCACAATATAATTTTAATGTCAGATAATGCTTATTCTGAAATTTATTTTGATGAAGCTGATAAACCAGCGTCAATTTTAGAATTTGATGGCGCAAAAGAAATCGCTGTTGAATTCCACAGTTTCTCTAAGCCATATGCTATGACAGGATGGAGATTGGGCTGGGTTTGTGGCGATTCAAAATTAATCGCCC
>CAYJMX010000162.1:276-3657 GCA_964371485.1 uncultured Gammaproteobacteria bacterium
TTGGCAAATTAAAATCTTCAATTGATACTGGTATTTTTAAGGTGTTACAGTTAGCTGGTGCTGAACTATTAAACTCTAAAGAGGGTGATGAGTACATAAAAACAGCAAATGTTGGCTTTAAAAAGAAAATGGAAGAATTTGTTGTAGGCTTAAAAGAGCTAGGCTATAGTGTTGAAGTGCCAAAGGCAACTTTCTATCTATGGATTGATCTTCCAGCACGCTACGCTACAAGTAAAGAATTTTGTGATGAGCTATTAGAAAAGTCAGGTATTGTGGCTGTTCCAGGTTCTGGTTTTGGTGATTCTTCAGAGCGCTTTGTAAGATTTTCTATTGTAGCATCAGAAGAGCAACTAAGAGAAGTAATTAAAAGAATGAAAGAAGACGGTCACAGCTTTGTCAAATAAGATTGTTATAATTGACTATGGCGCAGGAAATGTGAAAAGTTTAGGGAATATGCTCGAATTTTTGGGCTATTCCTATAAACTTACTTCTGATAAAAATGAAATTTTATCAGCTGATAGAATAATTTTCCCTGGACAGGGGCATTTTGAACAAGCAATGAAAAAGCTTAATGAAACTTCTATGCCATCTATTATTAAAGAAGCAATTGATAATGGAACAAAATTTTTAGGCATTTGCCTTGGGCTTCAAGTGCTATTTGAAAAAAGCGAAGAAGCGCCAAATGTGGCAGGTTTAGGCATATTTAATGGTGAGGTGAAAAAGTTTCAAATTGGTAAAACTCCTCAAATTGGTTGGAATTCAATTTCTACAACATCTGCTAATACATATTTAAAAGAAGGCGATTTTTATTTTGTTAATTCTTATTATGTTCTGCCACAAGATGAGAGTATAGTAGCCTCACGTGCTAATTATCATATTGATTTTTGTTCTTCAATACAAAAGGATAACGTGACAGCAGTGCAATTTCACCCAGAAAAAAGTTCAGAAATTGGGATTGAATTTTTTAAAAACTGGTTAAAATATTAAACATCATATTCTTCAAGAGCTAAAATGAACTCTTGAACAAGTTTTTCGCTATATTTTTTACCAGATAGTTTTTTAATTTCATCAATAGCATCTTCTTGCGAGAACGCTTTTCTATATGGTCTATCTGAAATCATTGCAAAGAAAGAGTCTACAATTAAGATAATTTGCGATATTAAAGGAATATCTTCTCCTTTAACTTGATTTGGATAGCCAGAACCGTCCCAATTCTCGTGGTGATGTTCAATTATAGGAATAACATCAGACACACTAGAGATAGGTTTTAAAATATCGCGCGCTGCAATAAGCGGATGTTCTGCTATTGCTTGTTTTTCTTTGTCTGTAAGAGGCTCTTTTTTGTTTAAAATTTCCTCTGGAACAAGTGTGTTGCCGATGTCATATAATAAAATTGCAATTTTTAATTTGTCTAATTCTGTTTTAGATAGCTTAAATCTTCTTCCAAGTGATATTGCAAGGGACATTTTCGCCTTTGTGATTCCATTAGAATCAGCTGTGTTATAGCTTTTTGAGATGGTATCAACAACAGAATATAAAAGCTCTTGAGCGGAATTTCCTTTGATATTTTCTTTGCTTGTTTGAAGTTTATCACTAAGGCTTGATGCCATTTTTTCATTGAATGACAGTTTGTGTTTTTCTAAAATTTCAACAAAGGCGTTAACTGCAACGTTCTGCCAAGAAATTTGTTCAAACGGAACAGCAATTTTGACCCTGTTTCTTCCGCCTTCTTTAGCGTCATACATAGCTTTATCTGACATTTCAATAAGTTCGTCAACATCTGTTGTGTGTTCAATAAATGTCGCAACACCAATACTGGCACTTATGTGACCATAACCCTCTACAACTTCTTTTGAAATTGAAGCTCTAAGCCTTTCAGCTGCGATTAATCCGCCTTGAGCGTCAATACCAGGAAGGATTATGCAGAACTCTTCACCACCTATACGAGAGGCTATATCTACAGAACGAGCGTTTCTCATAATTACTTTTGCGATTGTGACAATTGCCTTATCTCCCATGGAGTGGCCGTGATTGTCATTAATTTTTTTAAGATAGTCTAAATCAAGAGATATTAAAGTAAAAGGTTGATTTAAACGCAATGCACGATTCGCCTCACGAGCAAGGGCGTCATCAAAGAATCTTCTGTTGAATAATTCAGTCAATGGATCTGTAACCGCTTGTTTTTTAACCGTTTCAAATAGATTTGCAATAGTAATAGCCAATTCTATTTGACGAGCAAAAAGGCTTAAGAAGTTCATTTCATCATCAGTTACAAAATCACGAGGAGAAAATACCGTTAAAAATCCAGTAAATTCTTTTGAAGTCACAAGTGGTAAAATAATAATAGACTTTGTAAAAGCGCCCTTTGTCATTTCTGATAGTTGTTCTTTTTTTAAATCTGGAAACACCTCAAGTGCCATTTCTGGTAAGTTTGTAAAATAAACAGGAGTCTTTTCTTTTATTGCCTGTTGCACTTTTCCAAGCTCTTTTAAAGTCATTTTAGATTCAAAAATAGATCTATCAAGTATTCTATCAAGCCTATCTGAGAAATCATTTCTTAAGTGCGTTTTAAGTTTATAGTATGTGCCAGTTTTACTTACTTGTTTTTGTACTATGGCTGAGTATAAATATCCGAATTCACCATGTAAAGAGGATACAATGGTTTCTAATACATTTGACAGTGGACGAGAAGAATTCATCATATCCCACACGTGCTCTAAGGTTAAAAGGGTACGATTTGCCTTGTGAAGTTCCTCTGTTCTCTCGGCAATTTCGCGCTCTAGAGCTTGATTGCGCTGATACACTTCAAGGTAATCTTTTTTATTTTGGTAGATTCTACTTTCTACCTGTTTTAAATTTTCGTTGGATGCTTTAATCCAGTCAAAAAATCCCATAAATCACTGCTAATTTCGTTATAACGTATTAAACTAATAGTACCACAAAAAAAAGAATTTTTAACTTTGGCAATATAAAAGGGTAGAAAATTCTACCCTGTAATTTTTGTACTTATTTTTTTGTGCTTATTTGACGTTTTTTGTGCTTATTTGACGCTTGATTACGCCTGTTCAACTTCTTCTTCGTCGAACTGTTCTAGTTGTTTCTTTTTTAAATTATGAACAACAGCGTCAACTAAAAGTGAATATGATTTGTTGTTTTTGATATCTGCACCAAATTCTTTAATTAAAGTTTCTTGAACTATGCTCTCGACTCGATAATTATCATAACCTGCAGATTTTTGTTCATCAGATATTAAATAATCAATATATTTTGAGCCTATTTTATAGTCTTGAAAGTTTTTAAACATAAACCACTTCAGTTTCGGGCTGATGTTTGCTAGTTTTTTAACGATTTTTAGATTTTTGAAATTCATCTTCACCTCAG
>CAYJMX010000163.1:0-3603 GCA_964371485.1 uncultured Gammaproteobacteria bacterium
CTTTTGACACTTGGGAAAATTCAACTGAAACTCTTTCTATAGCGGCATCTATTCCAAGACCCGCTTCAACGCACACCGCCAGAAGATCAAGAGCGTCAGAAAAATATTTCATAAATTCTTTTTGCTTTTTTTTCACCATTCTCTGCAGTTTAAATTCAGGCATTTTATATGCCATATAACAGGCAAGTGCGCCTATTGAGCCACACATCATATTAGGATAAAAAACAAAGCAGGCGATAGCGATTACTAGTGCAAATATGAAAATAAATAATCTTTGATTTTCAAAATCAAGAACATCATCCTCGCTGGATGAAAAATTCAGAGAATAAAGTTGAGTTTGAATTTTATTTTTTGATTTGTAATTTTTTAAATTACTTTCTGATACTGGACGCAATATGTTCGCTATATCTCTAAAAAAAGTGTTCATTCTTCTTTTTGAGCTTGTTTTATTAAGTCTTTGATGAATAAAACTTTCTTCAGGCTTAAATAAGCTATATACAATAAAGCTTACACATAAGGCTATAGATACTGTTAGAAGTTCAACTGACAAATTTTTCCTTTTTAAATTTCAATATTTATTATCTTATTTATACAATATGTCCCAATAAGCAAAAGACAAACAGCACCTGCTATTGCCATATTCCCTTGTTGGGTGTCTAAAAGTACACTCATATAATCTGGAGATAGTACAAACAAGATGGCCGAAATCCCTATGGGAGTTAGTATTAAAGTTGTTCCAGAGAACCTTGCCTGTGCTGTTTGCGCTTTAAGCTGGCCAGATAGCTTAACGCGCTCTCTGATTGTTGCAGAGAGCTTATCTAAAATCTTCGCCAGATTTCCACCGATTTCTCTTTGTAAAATAACAGATGTTATAAAAAATCTTAAATCCATATTATCTGGATTTAATTTTGTAAGAGAATTAATCGCGTGTCTTGAATCTGAACCAATTGCCATCTCATCAAGCGCTATTTTAAAGGTGCTTTTAACAGGATCTGGCATTTCTTTTGTTATTATTTCAAATGAACTGTATATAGAATGCCCTGCTCTAAGAGAGCTTGAGAGCATATCAAGAGTATCGGGCAGTTGATTTGAGAAGTCTTTATCTCTTTTAGATTTAACTATTTTTAAAATCGCAACTGGAATAAAAAGTCCAATTAAAGAAACTGCTATTAGTTTTGTAGATGTGAAAAATAGTATTGTGGCAAATATCCCAAAACAAATAAAGCTTAGTATGATAAAGCTGTCTACTTGAATTTTAGAGCCAGATAATAATATCTGCATTCTTAAATATTCAACAAGTTTAGATTTACTAAAGAGTTTTGCGATACTTTTAAATTTATAGTTACTGTATAAAAGAAAAGATTCTTCACTTTGATTATACAGTACAGTGCTTCCTTGAGTTCTTGTTTTTACTGCCTCAAGGCGCCTTTGAAGATCTGGTTGTTCTGGAATTTTTACTGAAAAAGCGCTTGTTATGAATAAAAATACTAAAACGCCCAATATAATTGAGACGATTAGCTCGTTCATTTTTTAAGCCTCTTTAATAAGTCCATATTTAGTGAAGATTTTTTTGTATTTGTTTCTTGAGCAGGTTCATTTGCTTGAGTTTGCATTCTAGTTGCATATGTGTGTTTGTGATTTTTATCAAATACAGATGGTGCAATTCCAATTCCTCTTGAGGCTAGCTTTTCAACAAATTTTGGTCTAATGCCTGTAGAGCGGTGGTGTCCAACAACTTTATTGTCGCCTGTTGTGCCTGTTTGTTCATAAACAAAAATGTCTTGCATAGTGATTACATCACCTTCCATGCCAACTATTTCAGATACTCTTGAAACTTTTCTGCTACCATCAGGCATTCTTGTTGCTTGTATTATGATATTAATAGCTGAAGCTATTTGAGATTTGATATTTCTTTCTGGTAAGTCTATTCCAGAGAATAAAACCATTGTTTCAAGCCTAGATAAAGCATCTCTTGGAGAATTGGCGTGAAGAGTGGTCAAAGAGCCGTCATGGCCTGTGTTCATCGCCTGTAACATATCAAGAGTTTCTGCCCCACGACATTCCCCGATGATTATTCTATCAGGACGCATTCTAAGAGAGTTTATAACTAAATCTCTAGCGCTTATTTGCCCTTCGCCTTCTATGTTTGAAGGTCTTGTTTCAAGCCTTACAACGTGTTCTTGTTGAAGGGCTAATTCAGCTGAATCTTCAATTGTGATAATTCTTTCATCGTTTGGAATTTGAGAAGACAATGAGTTTAAAAGTGTTGTTTTACCAGCGCCTGTACCACCTGAGATTATTACATTTAATCTTCCTTTAACAGCGATTGATAATAAATCTGCCATTTCTTGAGAAATTGAACCCCATTTTAATAGGCTCTCAATTGTGCCAGCGTCAGATCTAAATCTTCTTATAGATAATGATGGTCCATCAATTGCAAGCGGCGGTATAACAGCGTTTACCCTAGAGCCATCTGATAATCTAGCATCTACCATTGGAGATTTTTCATCTATTCTTCTTCCAACTTTTGATACAATTCTTTCGATTATGTTTTTTAAGTGGTTGTTGTCTTTAAAAGTTATGCTTGTTTTAAAGATTTTGCCGTTTTTTTCAATATAAATACTTTTTGCGCCATTTACTAAAATATCACTGACAGATGGGTCAGCTAAAAGCGGGTCAAGTGGGCCAAAGCCTTTTGTTTCTTGAATAATTTCTCTAATTATTCTTTCTTTTTCAATTTTATTGATTGGAATAGATCTGAAATTTGTAGAAATCTGGTGCTCGATGAATTGTTTGATAAGCGTCTTTTGCTCTTCATCATTGTACTCACCCCAGTTTGATGTCGTGTTAACTTTGTCAATTAACATAGCGTGCAATTTGTCTTTTAAATCGCTGAATTCTTTACTAAGTGGTAGGTCACTAACAAAATTATTTTGCGCCAAGCCCTCTACTTCAAGAGTAGCACTTTGTTTATGTTTATTTAATCTATCTTTTAATGACAATTATCTATTCTCCTCTTTTTTTGAATAAGCCTAAAAGCCCTGATTTTTCTCTTTTAAGCGTTTTTGTTGGCGAGTATGTGTAGCTATCTGATAATAATGCTGCAAGGTCTTTATATGCTCTTGCAAGATTAGACTGACTATTAACCTCAGCCACCGGAATACCTTTATTTATGGCATTTATGATTGTGAAATAGTTGTTTGGTATTTTATAATACACATCATGGCCTAAGACATCTTCAACATCTTCAACCTTTATTTCATCATTTTCTAAATATCTATTTATGATTAGTTTAATTTTGTCTTTTTCATATCCAAGGCGTTTAAATAAATCAAAGCATCTTTGGCAGTTTCTTACAGATGGAAGATTTAAAATCGCCACAAGAAGTATTAAATCTGAATTATCTAAAGCGGTGATTGTCTTGCCGTCAAATGAACTTGTAGTGTCTATAATTACGTATGAAAATGTGTTTCTAAGTACATTTATAAGAGTTGTTATATTCTCGCTTGTGATTACTTCTGCTTGCTCTAAATCTGGTGGATCAGCAAGTACAAAAAGTGTACTATTTTTGAATCTTTCAAGAGTTGATAATAAGAAAGTTTC
>CAYJMX010000164.1:0-3589 GCA_964371485.1 uncultured Gammaproteobacteria bacterium
ATTATTCGCAACACAGTTGCTCACAAACAAAGAGTACGGCTCTTTTCATTCGCCTACTCCTTGCTAAGGCGTGGGGTCCCTGCCCACCATTTAAAACGACCCACGAGGTCGTTTTTTTGTGCGCTTATTTGGCATTTTCATATCTTTTTAAAATTTTCTTTATCCATAATAGTTTACTTTAGGACAAGTAAGGTTATCGGCTTTAAGTATTAATATTTATTTATACTACATATGTACGTGTTTGCTCATTTTCACACGTGGTAAAATCTCATTTTAAGAGTAAGTCATTAAAAGTGAAATATAGGGATGAAAAAGCGTAAGCATAGTTTTAATAAGCATAAAACTGTAAAAAAGATGAAAAAATCTTTTTTATCTGCTTTTCTTGCGCTTCTACTTTTAAATATCGGGCAAACATCTGCTGAATATGTTCCAACCCTTGACACTGATACAACTGATACTGCGACTTCTGCTTATATTGTAGAAAAAGTTGATGCCACTAAGACTTATTTTACAACCTTCAGTATAATTGAAAACGGTGTTTCTAATGAATACGGTGTTTTAATCAAAGATAGAGATTATGATGGTGCAACAAATGTTTCTACAAATAATAATTTCGAAGATGTACTGGTTGATTATGTAACTGGTCTATCTTCAGCAAATTTAACCATTGAGAAAGTTTTAACCGGCACGGGCACAGGCTTTTTTGATTTGAAATACAAAGATTTAGCGAAGGTAGAACACACTTTAACTTTCTATATGAAAGACGGCTTGAATAACCCCGTTTCTTCTAGTTTAAATAGACTGAGCCATACGACTGGATTACTTGAGAATGTAAATAAAGATTTTATTTTAAATAGTGGTTTTGAAAAAGGTAGTGGGATTTTTAACACTGCAGAATTGACTAACATAACGGGCCATTTTATCACAAATAATGCGACTAGCCAAGGTGCTGGCGTTTGGAATAGTGGCGAGATAGGCAATATTAATGGCGATTTCATTGGAAATTTTGCGACTAACCAAGGTGCTGCCATATGGAATAATGGTGAGATAGATAATATTAATGGCGATTTCATTGGAAATTCCATTAAAGTATATTACAGCTTAGGCGGCGCAGCAATCTACAATCAAGGGACTATAAATAATATAATCGGCGATTTTATAGGCAACTATGGAGAAATGGGAAGACAATCTTCTGGTGGCGCTATAAGAAATCAAAATGGTAAAATTGGAAACATCGTAGGTAATTTCATAGGCAATTACATATACACAGACATTGAATTGTCCTATGGAGGGGCCATTAGAAATATATCTAACGCCACGATAGGTTCTATTACAGGCGACTTTATTGGCAATTCTGCTAGATCAACAAGTGGCGACACGTCAGGTGGTGCGATGAGAAATACCGCACCAATAACTGGAACTATCAAAGGCGACTTTATCGCAAACTACGCAGTTTCTGGTTCTAAACATTCTCAAGGTGGCGCAATATACAATGATAACGCATCAGGCGGAAATGTGGTGGGCAACTTTATTAACAACTATGCCCAAGGTTCCACATACGCTTATGGTGGCGCTATTTTTAACTCTGGAACTATGACTGTAAGCGGTGATTTTATTGGCAACTATGCAAAAAGTTCCTCAAACTCTCGTGGTGGCGCTATTTATAATGCAAAGACATTAAACATAAAAGATTCATTTTTTCAGGGAAACTATGTTCAATTAGACAGTGGAGCAAAAACTTATCGAGCGATTTATAATATAAGCGCTATAAACCTAACGGGTGAAAACACTACATATGATGAATTTGTTGGTACTGGCAAGTATAATTTAAACTCTGGAGTTTTAAATTTATTAGGGCCAAATGCCGGTTTTGCTAGTAATTCAAATTTTGTCGTTAGTGCCGGCACAAGTATTTCCACAATTGATAACCTTATTGACACCACTTCTCTTGGAATACTTGATTTAAACGGCGATTTGTTTTATGGGCTAGATGTTAATTTAGAGACTTTGCACGGTGATAAACTAACGGGCTCTTTGTTGGGCGACAGCGATGGCGGACACAATATTTTAATTGATGAAATTAATGTTATAGGTTTATCAGGTGCAAAAGAAATAACTATTGATATATCTGGCAGCTTTAATTCAACAATTGATATTCAAGATGCAAAAATTATCTCAGATGGCGGATATAATATTTTTAGCTACGACGGCGCTGGAAAATTAATATTAAAAAAGATTAGAACATTGAATGTTGCAGTTGCAGAAACTGGTGACAGAGTTTATCTGATGGATGGCAACGAAGATGTCACAGAAACTCTTGGAGAATTAAAGGGTACAAGTTTAACGATTTCGGGCAATGACAATAACATCAGCGCAACCGGCTCTGATGGTATTATAATGGGAGCCGATCAGATATTATCCCTTGATAATATTGGAACAATTGGCGGCTTCACAAATTCATTTGTAAATGCTAGTGATGGCACAATTAACATTAATACAGACACTGGTAAAACAACTACTTTTAACAGTTCGATTTTAGGTTCTGCTGATTTAAATATCGGAAAAGGCTCAACAAATTCAGGGAATGTAGTTTTTAATGCGCAAACATCAGCAGATAAAATTTTTATTGAAAGCGGAAATGTTGTCTTTAATGATACCGTTGATGCGACTTCAATCACCAATTCCGCAACTATTACATTTGAAGCTGATGTTACTAGTTCTATTGTTAATAATTCAAACATCAATGTTAATAGTGCTGATATCACAGGTTCAATTTCTGGTAATGGCTCTATACAAATTGACGGCGATAGCACTTTTAATAGTTCCGTAATTGATAATACTGTAACTATAGATTCTGGCACAACAACATTTAATAACGCCACACTAAATGGTTCTATTGGAGGCGTTGGAAATATTGCATTTTCTGGTGACAATGTTTTGGTCGGCACTCTTACAACTACAAATGAAATTACCAACACCGGATCGCTTGATGTAAATAGCAACTTGACACTGAGCAATAAATTTAATGGCGGGAGCCTTGATTTTAGCAATCAAACACTTACTTTAAGTGGAGCGAATGCTGATTTTGTGAATACGTCTATAACGGCAACTCGAGGCACTATTGACACCATAGGTGATGGCATTCAAGAGTATACTTTAGGTTCAGGTGCAACTTTAACAAATTCAAATTTAGAAATAGATATTAAATTAAACCTGCCTAGTGGAACAGCACAAAATGATACATTTAAAGGTGCCACAACAGTAGTTGGTGAATTAAATTTATCGGACATAAATATACTTGATACTGCTCCATCTGAAGTTGTAAGTGGCGCATCTGGTAGTTTGGATATTTTTACAGGTGGCGATGTAGCAATCAAAGGTAATAATTTTACTATTTTTGGCAGCAGCTATATATTATCGCTTGTAAATAACACAACAGATCATAACGAATTAGATTACACTTTAGTTGCGGCAGATAACAGCCTTAAAATCGCAACCAATTCAGTGATTTTAGATAAAAAATACATCATGACATCTCATGAGGATGTTTCAGCTACATTGGGCGATCTAAACGGGAATACATTGATTG
>CAYJMX010000165.1:0-574 GCA_964371485.1 uncultured Gammaproteobacteria bacterium
TATTTTATTATTCATTGCATTTTCAACTGCCTGCATTTGACTTAAATTGCAACCGAAAGGAAAAATCAATTTTATTTTTTCTACTTCACTGTATTTCTTCTTTTCTTCTTGGGTATTAAAATCTGGAACTAAAAATTCCTCAAAGACCGTCCCGTTTAAATCACCAAGATTTCTAAATTGCTTAGATAAAGTTCCGACTTCATTAAAATAGTCTTCAGCAATTTCAAGATAATAATCTTTTAAATTCAATGCATCCTTATCTGCAAGAACATCTTTTGTGAAAATTAAATCAGAAAGCAAATAGACTTTTTGTCTTTCACCAAAAACTAGTATACAGGCATAATCTTCGAAGATTAAAGCTGATGTCATGTTTTTTAAAAACTTACCATTCTTTTCTTTTATAACATATTGCGAGCAGTCAAAGGGTTTTGATTCTTTTAAAATTCTTACATTTCTTGGAGAGTAGCAATAAACCTTGCCTGTTCTACCGAATTTTATTTTATATTTTCTAATAGCAGAATCATATTGGCAAAATGAAACATCGTTTTTAATTTTTCCATTTATTATAATGATT
>CAYJMX010000165.1:584-3555 GCA_964371485.1 uncultured Gammaproteobacteria bacterium
CTGAGCTTAAATGCACTTACTTATCACTCTATTATACAATAAACTACAAAATCAGTTTAAGCCTGCAACAAAATTACTTCCTATTTAAGATATCATTCAAATCATCAATCGGCGTAGTTATTGGCTTAATTTTATACTTTTCAACCAAAACATCTAAGACATTTTGTGAAACAAAAGCTGGCAAACTAGGGCCCAATTTGATATTTTCAATACCTAAATATAAAAGAGTAAGCAAGATACAAACAGCCTTTTGCTCATACCAAGACAAAACAAACGACAAGGGTAATTCATTAACAGGGCAATCAAATGCTTTAGATAAAGCAAGGGCGATTTGTATTGCACTGTACGCATCATTACACTGACCTACATCCAATATTCTAGGAATGCCCTCAATATCACCTAAATTTAAGTCGTTAAATCTATATTTCCCACAAGCAAGAGTTAGAACAACTGTATCTTCTGGAGTCATTTTCACAAAATCAGTATAATAGTTTCTACCAGTTTTTGCTCCATCGCAACCGCCCACCAAATAGAAGTGTTTGATTTTGCCATTTTTTACAGCATCAATTATTTTTGGCGCAACACTCATAACAGTATTGCGAGCAAACCCGACACCAACATTGTCACCACCATTTATCCCTGTCATTTTTTTATCTTCTTTAAAACCGCCTAGTTCTAATGCTTTTTCAATAACAGCACTAAAGTCTTTATTTTCACCAATATGAATCATATTTGGGTATTTAACAACTGATGTTGTAAATATTCTATCAGAATAGGAGTCCTTGACAGGCATAATGCAATTTGTAGTAAATAAAACCGGAGCAGGTAAATTGTCGAACTCTTTTTGTTGATTTTGCCACGCTGTACCAAAATTCCCCTTCAAGTGCGGATATTTTTTTAGTTCAGGATACGCATGTGCTGTAATCATTTCGCCGTGAGTGTACACGTTAATCCCTTTGTCTTTTGTTTGTTCTAATAACAATTTTAAATCAAGCAAATCATGCCCGCTTATTACTACAAAAGGGCCTTTTTCAATATTTAGCGTCACATTTGTTGGCTCTTGATGCCCAAATGTGCGCGTATTTGCTTTATCTAATAGCTCCATACATTTTAAATTTATTTCACCCGTTTTTAGCACCAAATTAAACAGCTCATCAATCGATAAATCTTTTGCAATTGCTTGCAAAGCTTCGTAGAAAAAATTATTTACATCATCATCACTAAAACCTAAAACGCTACCATGGTGTGCATACGCCGCAATTCCTCTTAATCCAAAAAGAATAAGAGACTTTAAACTTCTAACATCTTCATCTTCATTCCAAACTGCATTTATATCAAAACTTTGCTCAATGTTTGCAATTGTTTTTATCTTTTTAATCAATTTTTCAATTGAGGTATCATCAAAGTTTACGTTGGTAATTGTTGTAAATAACGCCTCGACAATTAATTTAGTATTTTCATCATTTACTTCACCCTTATTTGCAAGGTTAACTATTAAACTAGTCAATTCATCTTGCAAATTAGCCGTATGCGCCTTTTTACCACAAACTCCTTGAATCTGGCATCCTTTATTTTGAGCAGTTTGCTCACATTGAAAACAAAACATATCCGTCATAAAATTTCTCCTTTAAAGGAGAGTTTCATATAATCATCAAGTAATGTCATCGCCCAGTCATATATATCTCAATGGTTTATCAGTCGTAGACACTAGGGTGAGGATGTTTTATCCATCTTGTCTGGTGTCGGCGATTTGGATTTCTCTTAAATTTACACCTTGAGGCATTTCATAAGCAAACTTGATTATAGCCCTTGATGATATCGTCATTTGTAGTGTGTGACAATAATTCTGTATCAACAGCGCCAGGACAAATTCTAATCACACGCACATTATGAGGGGCTAATTCGATTCTAGCTACTTCACTCATCCCAACAACACCATACTTTGAAGCGCAATATGCTGCGTGGTTGCCAAACGGTTTAACGCCAGCAATTGAAGCGATATTAACAATCGTTCCACATTGTCTTTGTTTCATATCATTCATAACGATTTGCATACCATTCATAACGCCCATTATATTGACATCAAGCATTTGTTGCCATTGTTTTGGATCTTGATCTGATAAATCACCCAAAAGCATAACACCGGCGTTATTTATAATTAAATCAGTTTTTCCAAATTTTTCTTCAGCTTTTTTAACTGCATTTTTAAAAGCATCAAAATCGGTTACATCGACTTGAGCGCACATTGTATTATCTAGTTTCAAGTTCTCCAAAAGCTCAATACATCTAGCCAATAATAAAAGTGGATAACCAGCCTTAATAAACACTAGAGCCAAGGCCTTACCAAAACCAGAACTTGCACCCGTTATTACTATTAATTTTTTCATCGATATCTCCCGCGTTATTATATAGGTATAACTGTATCACAAACGAGCAATACAATCCACTTATAATAGCCAGAAAATTACAAATACTCAGATGGAATATCAGGCATAGCACCATTTTGAGTGCATATATATGCTGATATTTTTACAGCAATACTGTGCGATTTTTCGATTGTTTCGCCTTTTAAAATAGAAGCAATAAAAGCGGCACCAAAGGAGTCACCAGCTCCAACAGTATCAGCGATTTCAACCTTTGGAGTATCTTGATACGAAACTGTGTCATTAGAAAACACATAACTTCCATTTGTACCACAGGTTAGTATTAAAAAATTAAGCTTGTACTTGTTAAGTAAAAACCTACATCTTGTTTCAAAGTCCGCATCAGGTAACTCAAACATTTTTGTCACAATGTCGAGTTCTTCATCATTAATTTTTAAAATATTACAAAGCTCTAAAGAAGTTTCTATAATTTCTTTAGAATAAAATTTTTGCCTTAAGTTAATATCAAATAACTTATAAACACCTTTTTCATTTGACATAGACCTTAAAAACTTATAGATTGTTTGCCTTGAAAGCTCGCCACGTTG
>CAYJMX010000166.1:0-3553 GCA_964371485.1 uncultured Gammaproteobacteria bacterium
CTTACTTTAAGACTAAATAAAAAGGTCACAATTTCTGTTGCCAAAAACAAGAATGACAAAGAAATACTATCTATGGCAAAAAAGACTGCTGAGTTTAATCTTGAGCAAGTGAAATTAAAAGAATTGACCAAAATTCAAAATGAATATAATGAAATTGGTTCTTATTTAATGGAAAAATGCCATTTGAAAAAGTTCCCACATACAATTGAATGTTATGACATATCACATATTCAAGGCACAAACACGGTAGCTTCTGGCGTGTGTTTTGAAAATGGAATGCCCAAAAAATCAAAATACAGAAAATACAAATTAAAAACCATAGAAAAAGGCGAAGTAGATGATTTTAAAAGTATGCGAGAAATTTTATCAAGCAATAAAAAAGAATCCAAGTATCGCGCCTGATTTAATAATAATTGACGGTGGAAAAGGGCAACTATCAAGTGTTTTATCGGTAGCTAAGGAATTAGAAATTGACATAGACATAATATCTCTAGCTAAAAGAGAAGAAGAAGTGTTTTTAAAAGATTCAAAAACACCCGTAATTTTGCCTCTGAATTCTCCATCTCTTCATTTGATTCAAAGGGTCAGAGATGAAGCGCATAGGTTTGCTGTCACGTATCACAAGCTTTTGCGTTCAAAAAATATGATCAACTAATATAAATGCATTAGCTACCCTTGAGAATGACAAGGGTAAATGTTATAATTAAATAAGCGATATGAAAAAGTGTGTTGTAAAATATTCAAATTTGCCACTAAAGCTTCTGCTTTTGATGGCGCTTGCTCTCCCTCTTGTCGGTTGCACAAATGGAGAACTTGTTGATACAAAAAAAATGCCAGGGCATATGCAAGATAAGCTTGATGGCACAATGGGGACAACATCACACAGAACGCATTCTGGAGTTTATGTAATTAAAGATAATACTGTTACAAACGTGACAGATAGAGATTTCAACACCTCAAGATACAATAAAAGAATAGAACCACAAGATGTTTTTTTTGATGCAGAAAAATCTTCTGTAAAATATTAATTTTTTTGTTATAATCTATTTTAATAGATTGGAAAAAGGAATTAATATGAATTTTAGACACGGATCACTTGAAAGCATTATTCTAAATGCTATGTGGGAGCTTGAGAGTGAGGGTAACTATAAAAATTCTGTTAAAGATGTTTTTGATTTATTAAATAATTCTCCTGTGAACGCGCGTGCTTACACAACAATTAAGACTGTTATGGATAGATTGTTTGAAAAAGAAGTGCTTTTAAGAATTAAGCAGGGTAAAAAGTTTTTCTACAGAACGGCATTTACCAATAAAGACATTATAGCAACTTCTTTGCATAAAATTGCCGCACAATACTGTAACGGCGACATCGATAGACTTATAACAATAGCTCAAAGCATAGAGCAAAAAGACAGTGTAAGTACTGCTGTTTAAGGTTTTATATGCCTCAGGATAAAAACGAACAGCTTAATCAAAGACGATATGTTTCTTATCTTGTAATGCAGGTTATAACTTCTAAAATCACAGTGTTAAATGCGCTAAAACTATTTCCTGAAAATACAAAAGATGATTCAATAAACACGGTGTTTCACGCACTTGTTCACTATGAAGCTGATGAAGATTTAAGAGCTAGGGATTCTCTGTATGCTCAAGAACAAGATTCATATCTAGAGGAATTGGCAAATATTTTAAAAAATGGCGAAAATCTGCCTTTTAATTTAATTGACGAGTATAAAAAATATCACGACAAGACATTAATTTCACCAAAAGAAACCAAGGAAACAATTTTTGAAAAACTTAAGAGGTTGATAAATTTATGAAAAAAATAGCCCAAGCACTTGTAGAATTTACTTTTGCAACTTTCCTTTTATTTTTTATTTTTCTACTTATTGTTGATTTTGCACTTTATTTTAGAGCAAAATACACAGTATCAAATATTGCTAATGAAGTTGTGGCAAATGTTCAACTTGAATCTGAAAATGCCACTGACACGCAAGTAATACTCGATGCTTTTGAGGCCGAAATCATAGAACGCGCCCCACTTTTAAATGTTCCTGACAATGATTTTATATTAGACTCTGGCGTTGAAATGATGGTACTATCAAGCACTACAACCAAAAACTCTAATCCAGCTATAGTGGCGCATATATATTTTGATGATCTTCCAAGGCACAGTTTTGTTTTTACTTTAATGTATGAGTACACAGGATTTATAATTCATAGAAATGGCACGCTAATTTCTTCTGGTTCAATTCAATCTTTACAACAATTTTAGCTTTACGTTGTATAATTAAGAAATGGAAAATTTTAATCACACAACAGTAATGTTAAATGAGGCGGTAGATGCCTTAAATCCTGATAATTCAGATAAAATATTTATAGATTGCACACTTGGTGGTGGCGGTCATAGTGAATTAATTCTAAAAAAAATGTCAAAAAAAGGAAAATTAATTTCTTTTGATGTCGATATGGAAGCGATTAATCATTCAAAAGAGCGCTTAAAAGATTATGATAATTTGACAATCGTGCACGATAGCTATGAAAATTTCGATATTCATTTAAAAAAAATGGGTATAGAAAAAATCACAGGCGGGATACTTTTTGACCTTGGAGCTTCATTTCACCAATTGACATCGCAAGACAGAGGCTTTAGCTTTTTAAAAGATGCCCCGCTTGATATGCGATTTGATTCTTCTTCAAAACTTACTGCTCAAGAGGTTATTAATACCTATAAACAAGAGGAGCTTGTAGAGATATTTTCAAAATATGGTGAAGAGCATTTTTCAAAAAGAATAGCACGCGCAATTGTTGAAAATCGCCCGCTTAACACGACGTTACAATTGGTTGATGTTATTAAAAAATCCACCCCTAAAGTAAATTCAAAAACACACTGCGCTACAAGGGTTTTTCAAGCATTAAGGATTGAAGTAAATAACGAGTTGTTAAATTTTGAAAACACAATAAAAAAAGTTATCAACTTATTAGATGTTGGTGCTATAATAAGTGTTATCACATTTCATTCACTTGAAGACAGGATAGCAAAGTGCGTATTAAAGGAATTTTCTAGAAGCTGCAGATGTGAAAAGAATGTTCCAGTATGCAACTGTGATGGTAAATTATTGGAGTTGGTTAATAAAAAACCAATATGCGCGACAGAGCAGGAAATTACTGAAAATAGGCCTTCAAGAAGCGCAAAGCTCAGAATAGCAAAGAGAGTATGAGCATCAGGAGAAAAAAACAATTGAGTTCGCTTTCATTCAATCGAAGTAAAAATAAGCAAAATAACAATAATCCACTAAGGAATATTGCAAAAAAGCCGACAAAAAAACAAGGTGCGGCAAAAAAAGGCGCTGCAATTCAAAATGACTTGTCTCAAAATAGTCAAATTATTAGCGGATATTTTGTAAAGGAAAAATCTTACAAAGAAATGAAGATTGCAAGAGTAAATAATTTCTTATGTTCTATTCTAGTGTTTCTGTTACTAGTGTGCTTTGTGAGCTATTATTTTGTTACTATGAGTGAAGTTTCTCTTAATAAAATTAGAAAAGAAACT
>CAYJMX010000167.1:0-3469 GCA_964371485.1 uncultured Gammaproteobacteria bacterium
CTAAGACAAGCGCTTATGCCAAATATGCTTAGCGTTGTAAAAAGAAACTTTGACAATAGCCAAAAAGCTTTTAAGTTTTATGAAATTGGAAAAACATATTTCCACACTCAAGAGGCGACACAAAGCGACTCTGGTGTTATAGAAACAAGAAAATTATCTGGCTGTATTTTTGGTTCAACAAATAATGAACTTTGGAATAACAAAAAAGCTCCTGATTTCTATAGCCTTAAAGGTGTTTTAGAAAAAGTGTTTGAAGAATTTGGACTATCAAAAAGAGCAGTATTCTCAGCTCTTGAAGAAAAAGACTTTGAGTGCCTGACTCATATGCATCCATATATGAGCGCAAATATTTCATTAATGGGTAAAAACAGAGCTCCGATTGGTTATATTGGAAAAATTCATCCAGTATTAGCTGATAAAATGAAACTAAACCAAGACCTTTTTGTTTTTGAAATCAATCTTGATGCTATATTAGAGGCGATAAATGAAACTACTGTTAAATATAAAAAACTTGCTTTATATCCTAGTGTTACAAGAGATATCGCGTTTTCAATTGATGAGCACGCTACAAATGATGAAATCTTAAAAGTGATTAAAAAAATCGCAGATAATAAACTATACAAAGGTGCCAAGGTTTTTGATATCTATCAAGGTGAGCACATTGAACAAGGTAAAAAATCTCTTTGCTATAGAGTAACATTACAAGATGAAACTCAAACACTGACTGATGAAATTATCGATACAGAGATGAAAAAAATCAGAGAGGGCCTAGAGAAAAATATTAAAGGACTGGCGCTTAGATAATGAGAATTAACAAGTACATCGCACAAAGTGGATATTGCTCAAGACGCAAGGCTGATGAACTTGTTGAACAAGGGCGCGTGGCTGTAAACGGTCGCACGGTGAAACTTTTGGGTTTTTCCATTAGAACAAAAGACAAAGTAACAGTTGATGGAAAATTAATCAGAATAGACAATCATGAATATTACCTTTTTTATAAGCCAACGGGCTATATAACTACAAAATCAGATGAAAAAGGCAGAAAGACTATCTATGATATTATTCCAAAAGAACTGCACCATCTAAATCCAGTTGGAAGATTAGATAAAGATTCTTCTGGACTTTTGATTTTAACAAACGATGGCGATTTAACATATGATTTAACTCACCCGTCAATTAAAGTTGCCAAAGTGTACAGGGTTGTTATTGATGCACTTTTAACAGAGGACGAGCTTGACAAACTAGCTTCTGGTATTGAAATCGAAAAGGGTAAAATCGCATATTGTGATTGCGAAGTTTTAGACACAAAAAAGAATGAAACAACCCTTGAAATCACGCTATATCAAGGTATGAATAGGCAAATAAGAAAAATGTTTGAATGCCTTGGGCACAATGTTTTACATCTTAAAAGAATTCGCCACGCAAGCATTATGCTACTAGGTGTAAAAAAGGGCGAAGTCAGAAGAATTAAGCTAAAACAAATAAAAGAATTAAAGATATATATTGAAAAAATCAAGGAAAGAGAAGGTATTTAATGCTTGATATTAAAGTGTTACGCGAGAATCCAGATAAAATTAATGAATTATTAAAAAGAAGAAACCCTGAACTAT
Organism: uncultured Gammaproteobacteria bacterium; assembly: GCA_964371485.1. Classification (GTDB taxonomy): domain Bacteria; phylum Cyanobacteriota; class Vampirovibrionia; order Gastranaerophilales; family Gastranaerophilaceae; genus CAYJMX01. The sequence goes on from CAYJMX010000167.1 coordinate 1,611, forward strand.
CAATTGATAAAGTTTTAGAGGTTGATGAAAATAGAAGAAAAATCCAATTTGAAGCGGATGAGCTTCGTGCTAAAAGAAAAAATGAATCTCTTAAAATTGGCGAAATGAAAAAAGCTGGTCAAAATACAGATTCTATTCAAGAAGAAGTTAAAAAAATAGGCGAAGACATTAAAGCTCTTGAAGAAAAACAAAACGAGCTTGATGAAGCGCAAAAAAATATTCTATTAAACATTCCAAACACGCCAGATGAAACAACTCCAGTTGGAACATCAGAAGAAGATAACGTTGAAGTGTCAAAGTGGGGCGAGCCTACAAAATTCAATTTTGAACACAAAGCGCATTGGGATTTATTATCAGAACGCGATTTAGTTGATTTTGAACGTGGTGTAAAAATCTCACAAAGCAGATTTAGCCTATATAAAGGTAAGGGCGCAAAGCTTGAGCGCGCGCTTATTAATTTCTTTTTAGATTATCACATCGATAACCATGGGTATGAAGAAATTCTTCCTCCATTTTTGGTTAATGCTCAATCTATGATTGGCACAGGGCAACTTCCAAAATTCGCTCAAGATATGTACAAATGCGAAGAAGAAAACCTATATTTAATTCCAACAGCTGAAGTGCCTGTTACAAATATCTATTGCAATGAAATTCTATCTGAATCAGATTTGCCAAAATATATGTGCGCTTACACTCCTTGCTTCAGACGCGAAGCAGGTTCTGCTGGTAAAGACACACGTGGACTTATAAGAGTGCATCAATTCAACAAGGTTGAATTAGTAAAATTAACAACGCCAGAAACAAGTGCTCAAGAACACGAAAAATTAACAGCTGATGCTCAAAAAATATTAGAACTTTTAGGTCTACCGTATAGAAAAGTTGCATTATGTTCAGCGGACATCGGTTTTTCAGCTGCAAAATGTTATGACTTAGAAGTTTGGATGCCATCTTATGATGCGTATAAAGAAATTTCTTCTTGCTCTAATTTCTCTGATTATCAGGCAAGAAGGGCAAACATCAGATATAAAAACAAAGAAACAAACAAAGTTGAATTTGTTCACACAATCAACGGTTCGGGTCTTGCAGTTGGAAGAACATTTGCAGCAATTGTGGAAAATTTCCAAAACGAACAAGGTGAAATTATCATCCCAGAAGTATTAAGAAAATATACTGGATTCGATAAAATTTAAAAGGAGAAACCCATGCATAAAATTGATGGTCAAAAACTAAGTGCTGATGAGCTATTAGAAGTTTTATTGGAAGGCAACAGAGCCTTTAAAAACAACGAGCCTAGAATCAAGAATCACTGTTTCAACGAAATGAAAAAAACCCTTAAAGACGGTCAAAAACCTTATGCGTTAATCCTTGGATGCTCTGATTCTAGAGTAGCGCCTGAAATTATATTCGATACAGGACTAGGCGAGCTTTTTGTTGTAAGGGCAGCCGGTGGAACTCTTGGCCCAAATATGATAGAGAGCTTAGAATACGCCGTTGCGCATTTAAAAATAAAACTATTGGTAATCCTTTCACATCAAGATTGCGGAGTTATGAAATACGCTATTGATGCGCCAATTAATGACAATGACTATGAAAATCTCGTGTATCACGTGCATTCTATAAAAACACAAACTGGTTCAACTTGTGCTGATGATCTAGCTAGAAAATATGGTACATTCGCTAAATCACGCTTGCTTAAAAAATCAAGAGTAATAGAAGATGCGTATAAACAAGGTGATTTAAAATTTGTTCAAGCATATTTTGAACTTGAAACAGGTGAAGTAAAAATTATAGATAAAGATTAATCAAGTGGGTCGTATCCACCTTTATTATATGGATGACACCTTAGGATTCTTTTAATT
>CAYJMX010000168.1:0-3465 GCA_964371485.1 uncultured Gammaproteobacteria bacterium
GTCATATTCAAGCCTAACTGGCCATTTCACATTTTTTAACCCTAATTCAATAGCTTTATTATTAACCTTAAAAGGCAGATTTGATATCGCACAAAGAGCTAGTGAAAGATTGTATTTTTGAAAATCGCCAAGCAAGTTAAATTCAATTTTTTTGCCATTAACAAGGGCATAATTTTTACCATTCGCAAATTCAACATCAATATCATCAGGGCATTCAACACATTTTGCGCCAATATCTTTAGCGTATTTTTTTATAATATCTAAACCCAAATTATTCTTTGAAACAACAACACTTGAGCCTTTTTTTGTAATCCCCGCTTTTTGATACGCTATTTCATCAATTGTATCTCCTAGGCGTGCTGTATGGTCGAAATCTATGGTTGTAATTATTGATAAGAGTGGGTTTTTAATAACATTTGTGGAATCAAAAAGCCCGCCTAGACCAGTTTCAAGAATAATATAATCAACATTGTTATTTCTAAAGTACAAAAAAGCGACAACAGTGAGTATCTCAAACTCTGTTAATTCGGGGTTTTCAGACGATATTTTATCCACATAAAAATCTAAATCTTCTTGAGCAATATTTTTATTGTCAATTTTTATTCTCTCACAATATGAAAAAAGGTGCGGACTTGAGAAAAATCCTATTTTTTTATCTCCTTTAAAATTTTCAATAAGAATAGAGTTTAAAATAGAACAAGTAGAACCCTTGCCATTTGTGCCAGCTACGTGAATGAAGTTAAGCGAATCTTGTGGATTATTATATTTTAAAAGCGCTTCTTGCACTCTTTTTAGACCAAGATTTATATGAAATTTATTTGATGAGGTTAAAATGCTTGTGGCTACAGACTTTTTATAGGGCATTAATTTCCTCATTAATTATTTTTGCAATATCTTTTGTGGCATTAAACTTGGCATTTTTTTGTGCCGCTTGAGCCATAGAATTTAATTTATCTTTGTCATTAATTAATTCATCAAGCATTGCTACAAGGCTTTCTTCATTGCAATCAGAATCTTCAAGGTATAATGAAGCGCCTAAATCGCACATAGAGCGCGCGTTTTTCCTTTGATGATCAGCAGCAGCGTGCGGATAAGGGATTAAAATTGAAGGTAAAGATGAAGCACAAAGTTCAGATAGCGATAAAGAGCCAGAGCGAGAAACAGCGACATCAGCACATTTTAGGGGGATAATCATGTTTTCAAAGTATGGTTCTAAAATTAAATTTGAAGGTATTTTTTGAAAACTTTTTAAAAGCGAAAACTTCACTTCTTCATAATTTTTCTTACCTGTTTGCCAAATAATTTGAATATTCTCATTATCCTTATATTTTTCAACAACTCCATAAGCGGCGTTGTTTATGGTTCTAGCGCCACCGGATCCACCCATAATTAAAATCGTAAAGTCTTTTTCAATGGCAAACAATTTCTTTGCGTGCTCTGATGTTAGAATTGAAAATTCTTCTCTAATTGGGTTGCCTAAAACAATTGTATTATCAAGCCCTAGGGCATTTTTTGCATCTTCAAAAGATAAAGATAGTTTTTTTGCATCCTTAGCGAACAGTCTTGTCACAATACCCACAGAAGCGTCACTGTCGTGCATTATATATGGCGTTTTTAAGATTCTAGCGGCGAAAAGCACTGGCGCACTTGAAAAACCACCCGTTGTAAACACAACATCTGGCTTGTATTTTAAAATATAAAAAATAGATTTTAAAATGGCGATTAATAATTTAAAAGCAAATGGAATAAAGCCGAAGCTTATTTTTCTTGGCATGCCAGAAATCGGATAAGAAAGAAACTTAAGCTCGTTTGCTTTGGCTACAGAGTGTTCTAGTTTATTTTTATCACCAAGATAAAAAATATTTTTCTTATTAGCGCCTTGCACTATTAACTGCTTTATAATCGCTATAGCAGGATATATATGCCCACCTGTGCCGCCGCCTGCTATAAAATATTTAGTATTTTGCATAAGATTTAATCCTTTGAACTCGTTTTTTAGAAATATTTAACAACACCCCTAGCATACATAATGATACAAAAAGCGATGAGCCTCCATAGCTAATAAAAGGAAGCGGAATGCCTGTAGCAGGTACTAATGAACTTGTAACTGAAATATTCATTAAGCCTTGAAAACATATTGAAAAAGTTATCCCTACAGCAAGCAATTTTCCAAACATATCAGGACATCTTTTTGCAATTATAAATCCACGGTACACAAACATTGTGAATAAACCTATTATAAAAAAGCAACCTAAAAAGCCAAATTCTTCAGCGATAACGGCAAAAATAAAGTCCGTATGCCCCTCAGGTAGCCAAGATAGCTTTTGTTTAGAATTACCAAAACCTACTCCGAAAAACCCGCCACCGGCGAATGCCACAAGAGATTGAATTATGTTGTATCCAGCATTATGAGGGTCTTTTTGAGGATCAAGCCAAACCATAATCCTTTGTTTTTGATAACCTAAAATTGAAAATGCCAAAACAGGCACAGCGCAAGCAAATGCGCTTAATATAGTTCTAACACTGCCTCCAGCTACAAAATACATAGTTGTTGCCGTCATACTCAAAAGAATAATCATAGACAAGTTAGGCTGTTTTAAAATTAAGATAAATATAATAAAAAACAAAACATAATATGGGATTTTTCTTTCCTCTAAAAGGGTAACATTAGGCGCAAACATAGTAGCGCAAGCAATTACAATAGCAGGTTTTGCAAACTCTGAAGGCTGAAACTGTAAAGGACCAAGAGCTAGCCATCTTTTCGCTTCATTCACCGTAAGCCCCATTGGAGTATAGTGAACCATTAAAAGAGAGATTAAAACCACAATGCACGCTGGTGTTGCCCACATTTTCAGTTTTTTATAATCATATTTTGAAAAATACCAAGTCGCAAAAAGCCCTGGAACAAGCCACGCCATTTGTTTTAAAGTGAAAATAAGTGGATTATCACCCATATTTATCGCGCGCGGAGAACCAGCAGAAAAAATTGCCATAATCCCAATTACAACAAGGAATACAACTATAACGATTAAAGTATTATCACTTTGAGAAATTATATAATTACTGCCAGATTCTCTATCGTGATACGAGTTGCTTTTTTGATAAGACATACTTCTTAAAAGCTTCTCCTCTCTGTTCGTAATTATCGAACATATCAAAACTAGCGCACGCTGGTGATAATAAAACTACATCAGGAGTATCAAGACTCGCTAAATCTATAGCTTCTTCAATAGTGTGAGCATTTACAATGTTTAAATAACCATTTTCATATAATGTCTGACGGAATCTTTTTGTGGCCTCACCAATTAAAACTACTTTTGAAATGCGTTTTTTAATTCTATCAACAAAATCACTTAAAGATGTACCCTTGTCGCGACCGCCTGCTATAAGCACCACTTTTTTACCTTTAAAAGCGTTAATTGCAACAATAGACGCCTCTGGATTGGTCGCCTTAGAATCGTTATA
>CAYJMX010000169.1:0-3455 GCA_964371485.1 uncultured Gammaproteobacteria bacterium
TAAGGATGAAACAGGCCTTGTTTTTGCGTGTTCTAATTTAGATAGACAAACAAGACTGTGCAAAAATCACAAAAATCGTGAACCAATATGTAGAAAATATCCAACAGAAGACATATTCACTTTTGGTGCATCCTTAAGTGATGATTGTGGTTTTAAATTTACCCCAATAGTGTCTTTTCAAGAGGTGCTAGATAAAGTTATTAGTGGCAAAAAAGAGAATAAAAATATTAAATTTTTTGTGGAGTGAAAATTTTGCCAAAATTTACAGCACTAAGCGTTTTTTCAACATTATGCACCCTTATATAATCAATTCCAATAGATGCAAAATACGCACTTGTATGAGCTGTCATCTCATCTGATTCTTTGGCGCTTTTAACATTTGCTATTGTTTGCAAAAAACTTTTTCTTGATACTCCCGCTAAAATTGGGCAATCAAGGCTTTTAAACTCCTCGATTCTTTGCATTAATTCTATATTCTGCTCATAATTTTTTGCAAAGCCAAAACCAATATCAATAATTATATTTTCTTTTTTTATACCTTCGTTAATGGCGTTGTCGCACATATGGCTTAATTCTTGATACACCTCGTCAACCACATTTTCATAATGACAAAGATTCTCCATAGTTTTTGGAGTACCTCTTGAGTGCATAATTACAACCTTGCAATCATATTTCGCCACGGTTTTTGCCATATCTTTATCAAATGTTAATCCTGAAACATCATTAATGATATCAGCCTTGTGCTCAAGTGTTTCTTTTGCAGTTTTAGAGTGCCTCGTATCAATACTTACAAGTATATTTGGATATTTATCTTTAATGTAATTTAAGACAGGTATTATTTTTTCTATTTCAATTTCTGGCTCTATCTCATCAGCGTTTGGTCGCGTGCTTTCAGCGCCTATATCAATAATTTGCGCCCCTTGTGCTATAAGCATATCAGCCTGTTTTATGGCATCTTCAAAATCATAAAATTCATTTCCATCAGAAAAAGAGTCTTTTGTTAAATTTAAAATTCCCATAATTTTTGTTTGAGATGTTTTTTTTGATATAACAATTTGATCTAGAATTTGAGTTGAAATTCTCTTCAGCGAAAAGGGCTGTTTTTTTATTTTTTTAGAAAGTTCAACAAGTTGAGATATTGTGCCAGATAAAACAGCGTTTGTTTTTGGCACCTTGCAATCAATACAGTGCCTGTGTATAGCGCAATCGCAATCAGCACTTATGGCACATTGTTTTAAAATGTTTGCTTCAACTGACTTTAAATTAAAAAGCTTAAAAGAAAGAAATTTGTGCTTATTTGCACCAATTAATGAGTAGGATTTATCAAAACCTGTGTTATTAATTTCTTTTTCTATAAAATTTTTTGATATTTTTCTCATTTAAAATTGCTTTTTTATATTTAACAAATATAATTGTATCATTAAATCACAAAACTAGGAGAAAAATTATGTCTAAAACAGCAATAAAATTAGAAGCTACTCAAAGAGATGAAGCTCAAAACCCACGTCAACTAAGAGCATCAGGCTTTATTCCTGTATCAATTTATGGTAAAGGCGTTGAATCTAAATCACTTCAAATTAATGCTCATGAGTTTGAATTATCTTCTCGTGGCAACCTTGAAGCTGATTATGAAATCGTATTTGGTAAAGAAAAATTCAACGTAAAAATCGCTGAAGTACAGAAAAATTATTCTATAAATCAAGTATTAAACGTTGAATTCAAAACTATCTAGTTTTTAAATCAATCTTCTTCGCAGAACTCAATCTCATAGTTTGTACTATGAGTATTTAGTGATTCCACAAAATGCGTGTAGCGCTCCATGCGCAATTTTAGCCAGCCAAGCATTGAAGTAGAACCGGAAATTTTCACAGTTCTTGTTGGAGCAAAGCACTTCATATCTGGATTGTACTTTTCTTCAAAGAATGTTTGGCACTTGCAATTGAGCTCGTCAACTAAATCGTAGAGAGTCTTAAGCCACGCGCTTTGCACGTTCATTTCATCTATTTTGTATTCAAGAATCATTTTTGCCTCCTTGGCAGTTTTTATAATTATTGACATTACTGTCTGTAACTTTTAAACTTAAATCGCGTGGATGACATTCCATTGCAATATAAATGATTAATGAGATCTAGTAACTTAAATGCGTAATGTAGGATTGTACCTGAATAATACACTTGTTGATGCGAATGTTTCCCTTTGCGCAAGCTTTTTCTCGCGACTTTTTGGACTAATGTTTCAAAAAAAGCCCAAGGATTTTAAGATACTAGTTTTTAAAAACGCACCCTGTATTCATTCGTTTTTTGTCTTTTTTAAATTCGACATCATCTTTCTAGATTCTGAATACAAAGTAATTGCCTATAAATGTAATATTCCACCTTTTTCAATTTTGAAACCAATTTTCAATTCAAAATATACTATTGAACTTGTAAATTCTAGTTTAAATATCAAAATTGGTGATAAAATGGTGATAGATGAAAAGTAATATTAAAGAGCAAATATCCCTTATGCCAAAGCTTTCTGGCTGTTATCAATTTTATGATAAAGCAGGAGAGATTATCTATATTGGTAAAGCAAAAAATTTATTCAATAGAGTAAAAAGTTATTTTGTAAAAAATAAAAATTCTGCAAAACTTGAAGTTATGGTGCCACAGATTGAAAAAGTCGAATGCATTGTGACAAACTCTGAAGTTGAAGCGCTCATCTTGGAATCTCAGCTTATTAAAAAATATAAGCCAAAGTACAATATTTTATTAAAAGATGACAAAAAGTTTCCTTATTTTTTAATAACTGACGAGGATTATCCAAGAATTACTGTTGTTAGAAAGGCGAATAAAAACCTTCAAAAAGGGAAGTATTTTGGACCATACACTGATGCTCGAGCGATGTATTGCACGCTTGAACTTTTATCTAAAACTTTTCCACTTAAAAAGTGCAAAACTCCAAAGTTTAAATCACGCCCTTGTCTTTACTATGACATTGGTCAGTGCCTAGCACCTTGCCAGAATCTTGTTTCAAGTGCTGATTATAAAAACATTTTAAAAGATGTTGAGCTTTTCTTGTCTGGTAGAGAAAAAGAGTTGTTAAAAATAATTGAAAATCAGATGGTTGAGGCATCTAAAAAGCAAGAGTATGAAAAAGCGGCAAGATTTAGAGATTCTTATAATGATATTCAAAAGACCATGGAGCGCCAAAGGGTTGTAAGCGAGAATACCAGAATAAATAAAGATTACCTTGGTGTCGTGAAGTCCGATAGTCTATATTGTGTCACCATTTTGCAAATTAGAGAAGGGCGATTGATTAACAAAAAAGATTTCACATTCTCTTTTGTGGCTAATTCACACAATAATAATGATGAAGAACTCATACAAGCGGTTTTAAGAGAATATTATTCAATCATTTCTGATACTGAAATTCCATCTAAGATATGTGTTGAAAATGAGCTAGAGGATTTTTCC
>CAYJMX010000170.1:0-3444 GCA_964371485.1 uncultured Gammaproteobacteria bacterium
ATATTCAAGATTTTTATCATCAAAATATTTTAATAGCTCAGCACCTAAATCATCATTACCTACAGAGCTAATAATTTTAGATTTAAATCCAAAACGAGCTACGTGATAGGCAAAATTAGCTGGTGCTCCTCCAATTTTTTTAGCATTTGGAAAAATATCAAAAAGCACTTCGCCTATTCCGACTATGTATTTATCATCCATTGCGTTCAATTATACACTAAGCTCCTCTTTGTTGACATGTGATTTCACAAGAGCATAATACAATATAACAAGCTCGCACGCAATTACAATACCCCAGCTCCATTGCCAATGATTCATCCAATCAGCAATAATGCCTTGAAACAGAGGAAACACTGCACCACCAAAAACACCCATCATAAAAACACCTGATGCTTTTGATGTATAAGTCTTTAGACCCAAAACAGCTAACGAGAATATCGCGCCCCACATTACTGAGTGACAAAGCCCAACTAGTGCAAGCGCCCAAAGGTTTTCTGTAAAAATTGCGAACATGGTTAATATTAAGGCTAAAATCGTTACTGATGTTAGCTGCACCCTTGCACTGACGTCTTTAAGAAAACTTGAAAAACTTCTACCAACCAAGAAGCCGCCCCAGTATATGGTAGCCAAAAGTGCTGGTATTCCAAGTTCCATACCGTATATATTTAAATCAGTATTTCCAAAAAACGATATAGGTTTTCCATTAGCTATAAGTTCCATCGCGTGCAAATTAATATTTACCCCAATTGAAACCTCAGCTCCAACGTAGAAAAATATCGCGATAACGCCCCATTTCAAATGAGTAAACGACCAGATGCTGCGCTCTTGCTTTTCTTCACTGAAAGTATCTTCTATATCGGGAATTTTTAAAAAATAAGTTATGATAGTCACAAGTATAATAAGCGCGGTCATAATCGCCAAGGGGGATATTAATTGGGCAGCATTGACACTTATCATTGCAACGCCAGCAAAAATAACACCAGTTACGAAAAATGGCGCTATAGTTGTCCCTATTGAATTTATAGCACAAACTATATTCATCCTTTGAACAGGCTGAGTATTTGGCAATTTGTAAGCATTGACGTATGGATTTATTACTACTTGCAAAATTGCTGCAGATGTACCAATCAAAAAGGAGCCTACCAAAAATATGAAGTAGCCTAAGGGCACATAGTTTGAGTCAAAACGCACTCCTAGATTAGCAAAATTAGTTGCAAACAATGAGGCCATTATATAAAATATTAAACCACTAATCATAAAGAGCAAAGCTCTCATAAGTGTCGTCTTGTATCCATACTTATCTATCCATTTTCCTCCAAGCTTGCTATTTAGAAGTTAGCCCAAAAAGAAAAAGAAAGGAATAAGAGTTGTAAGGGTGTTTTTCAATCCCTGCACTTCAGATAAAAAAGCAATCTGTAACGGTGCTTGAAACTGGCCATTTATAGTCGTTAAAAAGCCGACTATAAAGTAAATAAACGTTATAATCAAAAATGGTGCAATACTGTATTTGTTTTGCTCTTTTTGCATTACAATATTTCCTCAAGAGTTTTCATTGCACCTTGGTGTTCAATTTTATCAACCATTGCTAGATACAGTTTTTCAAACTCAGGATATTTACTCAACTCTATTGAGTTCAGTAAATACGCAGATAAAAATTCTGATGCAGTAGCATTGGCAATTTTCGATTCATCTTCCTTGCTTAAACAAGGTTCAAAAATTTCAAACGCCTCTTTATTATCATCTGTTTTGTATTTTATGTATCGATAATATGACGCAAACAAATAAGCTATTCGCTTCATTTCGACTTTTTTATCAAGCATTTGCGCAACTATTGGCATTACATAGACTTGAAATTTTGAAAGCCCATCCCCGCACAGCCTTGAAATCTGATCACTCACATGAGAATTTGCAAAACGCTCAATAAGCGTTTTTTTATAAAGATTCAAATCTGTATTTGGTGGAGCAGGCACAAAAGGTGTAACATCAGTATCCATAAAATCTTGAACGAATTTTACTATTTTTTTATCGCCCATTGCGATATCAACTTTTCTATATCCACTTAAAAATGAAGGATAAGACAGAAGAGTGTGTGAGGCATTAAGAAGCGAGAGTTTCATTTTTTCATAAGGATCAACATTGTCAGTAAATTCAACTCCGACTTTTTCAAATTCTGGCCTTGTGTCAATAAAGTTATCCTCAATTACCCATTGCAAATAGTCTTCACAATAGACAGGACACTCGTCTTTTTTATCTAAGTATTGATTAATTCTTTCTACATCTTCGGGTTTTGTAGCAGGTGTAATTCTATCTACCATAGAATTTGGGAATGTGACATTCTCACGCGCCCAATCAGCCAAGGCTTTGTCTTGTTTTTCAAAGAATTCTAAAAATATTTTCTTACAAACATCGCCATTATGTTGAAGATTATCACAAGTTAATATGCTGATCCCCATACCATTAGCCTGAATACGTCTTCTTAGACCCTGAGCTATAATACCAAAAACACTTTTTGGTGCCGCAGGGTTAGAAATATCATTTTGTACTTCTGGAGTATCAAGAGTATAGCCACCCTCTGTAATGGTCAAAGAGATTATTTTAATATCAGGGTCAGCAACTTTATCAATAATGGAATCTAAATCTTCACCGCTCCAGAACAACTCGACAAGTGAGCCGATCCACTCGACGTAGTTGTTTCCATCTCGTCCGCAAACACTTAGAGAGTAGACTCCGTTTTGTTTTTTAAGTTTTCTATACAGCGCTTCATCCTGTGGCATTATCATAGCTCCACAAATACCCCAGCCAGATTCTGGATACTTATTCAATAGAGCGTTCGCATAGCTTTCAAGGTGCGCCCTGTGGAAGTTTCCCACACCAAAATGCAGTATTCGTGCTTTTAAATTATCACGACGATAAGAAAAATTTTCAATATTCATATTTACTTCCTAAATTAACTAATGAGGACTTTATATTATACCATATTATAAAGTCAATAACAACCAATACTGACGACCTAATTGAATAGAAATAAAGGCAATTTAAACTTTAACACATGCCAGCAAGGAAATTGCGGCAATAGTATTATATGTAGCAGAGGACCTTTGCCTGATTTTAAATCACAACAAATGCCTGATACAAGAGTGACAACTATACAAGCATTGTAGCTATTGCTTTATTCTTTAAGCACAATCTGATATAATTTTTTATAAAGCAGATTGCAAAATAAAACAAAAATATGGAAGATTGCATTAATGATTTCAGTAATAATAGCTTGTAAAAACGAAGTAAACTCAATTGAAAATACCTTGTTGAGCATCCTGTGTCAATCCTATAAGCATTATGAAATTATTGTCATAGATGGGCTATCAACAGATGGCACTCTTGATGTGATTGAAAAATATAAAGACAAAATTTCATATTACACATCAGAGCAAGATAATGGAATTT
>CAYJMX010000171.1:0-719 GCA_964371485.1 uncultured Gammaproteobacteria bacterium
ATTAAAATACTTATTTAAAAAATAGCATCAATAACAAGGGGGCTACAGATATTTTTTTACAATCGCCTTATCTTCTTTCATAATCTTTGCACCCCTTGTTACTTTACAAAGGCTAACATTAAGGCTTGAAGATATTTCTCTTTGTGTAGCACCATTATTTAACATAGAAAGTATTTCCCACCTTTTATCTAATGCCTCTAATTCGGAATTTGTAAATACTTCACCTAAAAACACCCTTACATCTTTTTTATTATTTAATGTTGCTAATATTTGAGATATCTTATCGATATTGCGCATTTTGCAGTCCTCATTATTTCTATTAATAGTAACATTGTAATTGAATAAATACTTGTGTCAATTTTTAATACATTTTAGAGGCAAATTCTGAAATTTAGAAGCATTCTATTTGTATGAAAATTCACCCTATTTATAGAGCGCAAAAAATTCCCAAAGTGGATTCATCCACCAACACCATGTCTTGCCCAAATTCAAGCGTAGCGAACAGTGGCCTTTTACTTTCACAACTTAGTTCACTGCATTTTACCAGCTTATTACAAGGAGACGGTCAAAGTTTACGCAATAAGGTTGAAGCTGCAAAAAAGCAAGGGCTAGAACTTGACATTGCGGCAATAAAAAACTCAATGAATTATGGCGAAAAAAGTGAACAAGAAGCGGTTGAAATTTTAGATGAAATACTTAAACTAAATGCCAAAGGTAGT
>CAYJMX010000171.1:729-3422 GCA_964371485.1 uncultured Gammaproteobacteria bacterium
TCAAATACGGTCGATAATTTAATATTAGATTACAACAAAACCGAAAGTATCACATCAGTTCTGCGCGCGGTGTCAAACTTCTCAACTGTTGATTCAATTCAGACGTCAACGTTAATTTGTGAGAGTGAGAACATTAACAATACGTTGAAAATTATAAATGGACTAACAAAGGCTAAAAATTCTGGTCTAGAGACCAATGCTTATGACGCAGTTAGCCTACAATGCGACTACAACAGCTTATACAGTGAAAAAGCCAATGAAGCAAGCGTTGATGACGCACTTGCATTTCTAAAAAGCTACACAGAAATATATAAAAAAGGCGCAAATGTTGATATAGAAGGCTATCTAGATATTGTATGCAATGATACATACAAAAAGGAACCGATAAATGCTGTTTTCAGCAGCTTAGCTACAAATATCGATAAAATAAGCATAGGCCCCATATATAAAACTGAACAACACTTTTTACAAAATCTTGCAGAAGTAATTTTAGCCACCAGCGAAAAAACACCTACAATACAAAAAATATGCGCCATTTCATTGATTGATGAGATAGGTAAAAATTGTCACAGCAATGATCCCAATACGGCTTTTTCAGAATTAATTGGAATTAATCTGGACAAAACGCGCGAAAGATTGCAAAGACAAGTATCAAGCGGGGATTCAGCTATACCGACAGACGGATCACACATCTTAGAATTTCAAAAAAAGATAATGGCAAACAACTCAAATGTTGATGAAATACTTTCAACAATGGAGATTGAAAAGTTCCGTAAAAATGGCCTACCACTTGAGTATACAAGGGTGCAATACCTATCAGACCTATCTGCACTATTAAAAGATGCTACAGATTCGCAACAAAGTGATATCTTAGAAAAACTACAAATGTCAAATGTCACATATGATGAAAAAACAGGGAATATTAAATCATTTGAGGGGATAATGACATCTGAAAACCTCAACGAGAATAGCGCTCTTGAATCACAAATATATCAAATAACACATAAATTCCTACACGGAAATTCAGTCATATCAAACGACAAGACACTGAATGAAACAATGAACGCACTTATTGGTGCAATGCCAGAGTTTACAACAGTTATTGGGAAAAGTCAGCACGCAACACAAAATTACAGCGTAGATATCCATATTTTAAAAGTGTTAAAAGAAGCGACAGCACACCCCGAGTATAATTCATTACCAAATAGGGAGAAAACCATATTAAAATACTCAATTTTAATGCATGATCTTGGCAAAAAAAAAGGTATTATTGACAATGGACACGAGAATTTAAGTGCCCAATACGCAAATGAAATAATGAACAAGTTTAATCTTTCAGATGAATTAAAAAACAGAGTGTATTATATGGTTAAAAATCATCATTGGCTAAAAGAGTACAACACAAAAGAAGCTAGCGCCAACAACATTGCTGCAAGATTTCGAGCAGGACAAGACTATCAAGTAGCAAAAATTATGGCATCGGCAGATTTAAAAGGCGTTAGCGATAGCTTTTATGAGCATTATAAAAATGCACTGTCAAAAGAAAATCAAAAAGAAGTAGAAGATGCGCTTTTGCAAATAAAAAGAGGCGGGGCAATCATTCTACCTTCTAGACCAGTTTATCTTGACAGAATACCAACAGTAGAGCACGAAGGTGCAAGCTATAAAATGATAGACTTCACTAAAATGCCGGATGGAACAGATTTATCAAACATTGGCTACCATGGGATAAGATCTAAAAAAGATGTGAATCTACTTGTGCATATGCTTGACAATCGAATGTTAAGTGAAAGTGCGCATCTTATGTTAAATATGGAAAAAACAAGAAAGAAAGGTGCAATTAGCGCTTCTTTAATATCGCCAGAGCACAAAGACACTTATCGCAAGCGAAACTTTGGATTTGCACTAGAAACAAATAATTACGACATAGCAGTTGCAAGTGATCGCAACATTAGCAGTGGAAGGGAAAAAGACTTTGATGCATTTTGTAAGTTAATTTCAAAATGGGACCAAAGCCACAGAATATTATATGCTCAAAATTTCCAACTCAGCTCAAATGCCAGAGGACACAATATTGACGCCAATGAATATGCAAAGTTATTTGATTATTTCCAAGGGATATCACATTATTCTCAAATCAGTGATAATAAAACATATACCTTTGGTAAATACAGTATAAAGGGCAATAGACTAAAAGATATGTTCAAGCATGTGCAGAAAAATTTACTTGTAAATGACACTGGCACGCACAATGAACTTGTAGTATTTGGACCTAAGGTATCAGGGATAGTAGCTAAAGTTGATAATATTAAAAACATACCAGAGGCACTGCTTCAGATAGCACGCAGACAAGGTTTAGTGATATATCTTCTTGGAAAAGAATAATACAATACCTTTTTATCATTTTGCTACACTGAGGCAAATTCCGAAATTCATAAGCGTTATATTTGTATGAAAATTGGTCAAAGTCATCAAATAATCAATTCAAAAATTCCTCAATATAGGCAGCTAGATAATCACAGCAATAACTCTAGCAAGCCAAGTTTTGATGGCAGAAAATTGGGCAATGCCACATATGATAAAACTTATTTTCTGGGACTATTTAACAGAAATAAAAATCAAGACAAAGAGTATGCAGATATAATAGCGCAAGCCAACGATGCAGGCTTTACACTTTATCAATGGCAATTAAA
>CAYJMX010000172.1:0-3408 GCA_964371485.1 uncultured Gammaproteobacteria bacterium
TCCAAAAGGCACTTTTAAAATAAATACAGCTAATATAATTTGAAGCAAAAGCCCCACGCCTACTGTTTTTAAATTGATTAACTTTTTATTGTTAGACATTAAAAAAGCAATAAGTAATATTGTAATTATCCCAAAAATTCCAAAAAATCTTTCCAAAACGCACCAACCTTCTAATATGTTTAAAATATTATACAAAAAAAAGTGGCTTTTGGGAAATTTTCGTTACAAAATTAAAAAAGCGAGCCAAAAAACTTTAAAAAACCCATCCAAAAATTTCTATATCGCAACCCCGAATCTAGATGACAGGCAGTTTCATTGACTCACCTTTTATATTTTACACCATGTTTTTGGCCTTTTTATCGCCAAATAGAATTAATTCTTTTGAGTTAAAAAATCTTTGTACAGTTCATTTATAAGGTGATTTGCCATGAGCAATCCCGCAACTGCCGGAACAATAGGGGTCGAGGCTGGTGTTATCTTTGTAAACTCCAGTATTTCACCACTTTTGGTCGTAATTTGCTCCACAATTTTTTCTTTTTGGTTATTTCTTGCTTTTTCGCTACTGTAAACCACGTTAAGCCCTTTTGTAATATCTCTTGTTTTTAATTTCGACAATATATTTTTTGTAAAACTACAGTTAGAACTAATTTCAGAGATATCAGCCACTTTTAATTTAGTAGCATCCATCCTATTGCCCGCGCCAAAGGAGGTTATGATTTTAAAATTGTTTGTGTGACAGTATTCCATAAGTGCTATTTTTGATTTCAGCGAGTCAATCGCATCAATTGTATAATCGTAATGCCTACTATATATGTCTTCAAGCATTTCTTTTTGAACAAAATCATCAATGATTGTTAAATTAATATCGGGGTTAATATCAAATAGCCTGTCTTTAAAACAGTCTGTTTTTTTTCTGCCTATTGTTGAATTAAGCGCAATAAGTTGCCTATTGATGTTGCTTTTTGAAACCGTGTCAAAGTCTACAATTGTAATGTTTTTAACGCCAGATCTAGCTATCGCTTCAAGTGCGTATCCGCCAACGCCACCTATGCCAAAAACTATAACGCTTTTGTCGCATAAATACTGCTGAAACTCTTGCCCCCAGTTCATTGCACTTCTTGAAAATTCTTCTCTCACGTGCTATCCCTTTACCGCACCGTCATTTTGCCCTGAAACAAAATATTTTTGTAATGCTAAAAAGAAAACAACAATTGGAATAATTGAAATTATCGCGCCAGCTGCGATAAGCCTATAATTAGCACTAAATGCCCCTTGTAGGTTGTTGATTCCAACGGGTAGTGTAAAAAGTGAATCATTCGTAAGAATAATTGATGGCCATAAGAATTCACCCCAGCTTCCAACAAATGTGAAAATCGCAAGTATCGCAAGGGAAGGTTTAATTATTGGCAAATGCACTTTGTAAAATATTTGAAAAACGTTGCACCCATCAATAAACGCACTTTGTTCCAATTCCTTTGGAATTCCCAAATACGCCTGTCTTAAAAGGAAAATTCCAAAAGCATTCACTGCAAATGGCAATATCATCCCAAGATAACCCTGCACCAGTCCTGCGCTGTCTACAAGGTTTAATTTTAATACTATCATATAAATAGGAAGCATTATCGCCTGAAATGGCACCATAATTGTAGATAAAATGACAAAAAACATTACCTTTTTGCCAAGAAATTCCATTCTTGCTAGCGGATATGCCGCAAGAGAACAAAATATTAAATTTAAAATTACTATAAATGCCGCAACAATAAAGCTATTAAGTGCATATTTTATTATAGGAACAACCTTTAAAACTTCTTTAAAATTATCTAGTGTGAAATCTTGTGGCATAAGAACTGGAGGGTATTGAAAAATATTTTCGCCACTTCCTTTGAGAGCTGTTGATAGTAGCCAAACAAAAGGCAAAAGGGCAGCTAGACTGAAGACTATAAGTAGCGTGTGCGTTGAAAGCGATTTAATAATATTTTTTATCACAGTTCATACCTTTTTCTTTCAAAAACAAAAATGTTTAAAATTGAAAAAGCTAGTACTATTACAAGCAGGATAACAGAAGCGGCTGAAGCCAGCCCTATGTCTAGATTTTCAAATGCTCTTTCATAAATATAATACACAACGGTTTTCGTTGAATTAACAGGCCCACCTTTTGTCATAACATAGATTTCAACAAATGATTTCAGTGCTGAAATTGAACTTATTGTTGATACAAGAGCGATTGTAGGCAATATATGCGGTATTGTGATTGTAAAATGTTTTCTTAATGAACCCGCTCCATCCACGTCCGCAGCGTCATACAGTTCTTTTGGAATCGACATAAGAGAAGCTAAGTAAATCATCATATAGTATCCAACCCCTTTAAAAATCGTGACAAGAGCGACGCTCATCATTGCAAATTTTGGATCTGTCAAAAACCCAACGTGTGATAATCCAAGGGATTCTAGTCCAAAGTTTAAGAGGCCACTTGGAGCATAGAGCCACTTAAAGGCTATGGCCACAACAACAATGGATATTACAACTGGTAAATAAATTATTATTTTGTAGGGTGTTTTTAAAATTATTTTTGTATTTAATAAAATGGCTAAAAATAGCGAAAAAACCACCAAAAATGGTACACACAGAACTAAAAAATAGAATGTATTTAAAATTGTTTTTATAAAAAGTGGCGATTTAATTAGTTCAATATAGTTTGAAATGCCTGTAAAAGTAGGTGTATATATACTGTTGTCGTAATTAAAAAAGCTTAAGTGTACTGTTTGAAAAAACGGCACAAAGAAAAATACGCACAACATTATTATTGCAGGAAGAATAAAAAGATATGGAGTTAATTTGAAAACATAATGCATATGCAAATAATAATCCAATCGGTTAAAAAAGACAAATTGGTAGTTTAAATTTTGTAAACAATGTGCTACAATATTTTAAAAGTTAGCAAAATTATGTGTGTTTAGGTTTTATATTACAAGAAGAAGGAGAAAATGCCATGATGCAACCAGTTCAATTCAGTCAGGTTAAAGATATGCCGTTTAAAGGTGTTTCAAATGTTGCATCCGCTCAAAATAGTGCACGAGACTCTTATTCAATTGCTATGGGTCAAAATAGTGGCGTCATGGAAGCACAAAAACAAGTTTTAATGGGAATGCAAACACAACAGGGTAAACACTTGAATGTATTGGCGTAAGGCTAAATAATTTTTTTTAAAAAATACTATTGATTATTTTTTATGTGTTTGATAATATAATTTTGTTCTTGAAAAAGAGCAGATGAAAATTAAATACTCTCAGGGTATTCGTGGGGGATTAGCTCATTTGGTAGAGCACCTGCTTTGCACGCAGGGGGTGAGGAGTTCGATTCTCCTATCCTCCACCATTTAAAAGACACTTTTTATAAGTGTCTTTTTTG
>CAYJMX010000173.1:0-3369 GCA_964371485.1 uncultured Gammaproteobacteria bacterium
GGATAAAGAGGTTGAAGAAACAAAGCTTTCAAACCTTGTAAAAGCAGTAGAAATTCGCCCTGCTCAAGCTTTTGAAGCGCAAGAGTTCCTTGGCTGTGAGGCTGGTTATTTGAGCTATTTAAATGTTGATAAGACAAAAGTGAAAGTCATTTTTGATAAATCAACAGCAGGCATGAAAAACTTTATTATGGGTGCAAATGTCGCAAATAAGCATATTAAAGGTGCCAATTTCGATAAAGAATACACAACCCTTGATGTGTCACTTGTGAAGGAAAATGAACTTTGCACTTGCTGTAATGCTCCACTTAAAGTTACAAGAGGGATTGAAGTAGGAAATATCTTCCAGTTGGGTACAAAGTATTCTAAACCAATGGAAGCTAAATACACAGATGTAAACGGCAAAGAGCATCCTTATGTTATGGGTTGTTATGGAATAGGTATTACAAGAACAGCGGCTGCTGCCATCGAAAAATATCACGATGATTTTGGCATTATTTGGCCAAAAGAAATCGCTCCATATCATTTGCATATTGTTCCTGTAAATATTGAAGATAAAGAGCAGATGAAAGTTGCAACTGAAATTTATGAAACTCTTTTGAATCAAGGCTATGAAGTTGTGCTTGATGATAGAGCAGATAGAGCAGGGGTTAAATTTAAAGATTCTGATCTAATTGGTTTTCCATATAGAATAGTTGTTGGTAAAACGATAGCAGATGGAGTTGTTGAATTTAAAGACAGAAAAACTGGCGAGATGACTCAACTAAAAGTTCAAGAGGCAATTGATAAATGCAAAGAACTTCTTTAAAATTAAAAATAGCACACCTTTATCCCGATTTATTAAATATATATGGCGATATGGGAAATGTGCAAACGATAATAAAAAGAAGTGAGTGGCGAGACATTGAAGTTGAGTACCACAAAATTTGCACCAATCAGCCATTTAATTCTGATAATTATGATCTCTTTTTTGCAGGCGGCGGTCAAGACACTCAGCAAATTATTGCAGCGGAACAATTATATAAAAATAAAGACGAGTTCTTTAAGGCGTTGAATAAAAATAAGCCTATGCTTACAATTTGTGGCTCTTATCAGCTTTTTGGTCGAGAATACATAACTTCTGATAAAAAATCTATACAAGGTATTTCCCTGTTTGATTGCTATACAATAGCTGGTGATACTAGATTTATCGGTAATGTAACTGCTGAGAATGATTTTCTTAATGTTAAAAGTGTTGTAGGGTTTGAAAATCACAGCGGTTTAACGTATTTAGATAATCAAGAAAGCGCATTTTTAAAGATTAAAGTGGGCAATGGAAATAATGGAGCGGATAAAACAGAGGGCATTAAGCTTGCAAACTTTTTTGGCACATATCTGCATGGGCCACTTCTTCCTAAGAACCCACACTTTTGTGATTTTTTAATAAAAGAAGCACTTTGTGCTAAGTATAATTGTGATATTCCGCTTTTAGAATTGAATGATAATATTGAATTAATGGCACACGCTTCTCAAGTCGGTGTTAAATATTAAACCCTGTATAAGCCTTGTGTGACGGGCTACTTTATTTTAATGTTAACTTTTGTTAACAAAATTTTATCAAATAAGCAATTTCTTAAACTAAAAATACTTTATTAAAGAGTAAGGTTTAGTTTTAGAATTTAACAAAAGGTTAAAAGTTAGTTTAGGTTAGGAGGCAAGCGATGTCTTGGGTATTTTTAGCGTTGCGTAAATCGCAGCTGAAACAAAGGTTGAATGTTTATCAAAACAGATTATTGCAAATCAGCCAAAGAATTATGGATATGCAGCAAATGGCAGCAAATATCGCTGATGGAAAGATTACATATCAAGAAATGGGTCAAACACCATCATCAGTATTCGGTTCTCAAATGAACTATATGACGCAATCTGCACCAATCGCTTACCAATCAGCTTCCATTAAAACTGACGCATTCTTACAAAATATGGATGCAATTAACCAAGGTACTGGCGGACAATACCTTTACGGGATGGACGGAATGAATACAAGCTACTTGCAGAATGGTCAAATATCACCGTTCCTTGTATTTAACGACATCTACGAACAAGAATTAAAAGCATTTGCAGATCAATATGCTCAAGAAGTTAACCGTGAAGAAGCGGCTCTAGAGCAAGAAAAAATCACCCTAGAAACTCAAATTAAAGCAATTGAAGCAGAGTACAAATCAGTTGATGAGACACTAGGTCAAAACATTGATAACGATGCAATTCAATTATAAAATTTAACTTCCTAAACTTTAATCTAAACTATTAAAAGCCGTATCTGATGATACGGCTTTTCTTTAATTTTAAATATGCTTTATTTAAAAACTACTTAACAGCTTTAGCAGCTTCAACAATTGTTTCAAATGCTTCGATGTCGTTTGCAGCAAGTTCAGCTAACATTTTTCTGTTAACTTGGATGTCTGCTTTTTTAAGTAGATTCATAAATCTAGAATAGCTTAAATCGAAACTGCGAGCTGCAGCGTTGATTCTAACAATCCAAAGTGAGCGCATGTTTCTTTTAAGAACGCGTCTATCTCTGTATTGGTATTTTAAAGCTTTCATTACAGCTGTATTTGCTACTTTAAAAATTCTAGATCTAGCACCAATAAAGCCTTTAGCTAATTTTAAAATCTTTTTATGTCTTTTTCTTAAAACATTACCACGTTTTACTCTCATAGTTCACCTTCCCTATCTTGAATACTTCTTGTAAGGTAACTCTTTTAAGATTAAATCTACATTACCTTTAAATACTTCTGTCATACCAGATAATCTTGTTTTTCTAGTACTTGTTTTGTTTGCAAGAAGGTGTCCTTTTCCTGCTTTTCTTCTTAAAATCTTCCCTGAAGCCGTTACTTTATAACGTTTCTGAGCTGAAGAATGTGATTTCATTTTAGGCATTTTTTTCTCCATTCGTTTTACTTTATGTTAACAATTCTTTTATGGCATAGCCTAGAGCCATTTCAAGATATATTGATTTTAAATTAAACATATTTTTTTTGCAATAAAAAACCGCCTGAATAATCAAGCGGTTTTAATTTTTCTATACAATCTGTATTATTTTAAAAATTAATACATCATGCCGTGAGTTTTGGCGCCAATTGGAATAATACCTCTTTGAGTGATTAAACCATAGTATTGACCATTAGCTGATCCGTCAAGACCTGACGCTACAGTTGCAGCTGTTCCACCCATAAAATTATCTACTTCTGGGTTGATGTCAATAATTACGTGACACTGAGATGCTGCTGTAATAGAAGTAGCAGTATCAGTGTTGTTAGGAGGAGCTGCTTCGCAACCAGCTGATGATGGCACCATGAATTGGTAAGCGATGCCGTCTGCAGTTAGATATCT
>CAYJMX010000174.1:0-3366 GCA_964371485.1 uncultured Gammaproteobacteria bacterium
ACTTACAAGTCCGCCTGTACAGCTTTCAGCTACACTTAGACTTAATTTGTTTTTAATTAAATTATTTTTAATTTCTTCTAATTTTTCGTGCATATTTATAAAGTAGGTACATCTAGCGGTTCAAGCAAAATGACATCAAACTTTGTGCCTTGATCTATTACAACTTCATTTCCAAATTTAAATACATCAATTAAAGAATCCACAACAAGATACCCGCCAGCGCCTATTGTGCCGCCTACAAAGGCAATTGGAGCGATAAGAAATCTTCCGCCTTTAAATAATTCATCGCCAGATTTCACTCCCCAGCTTGAAGTTTTTTTAATTATTTCACCTGATTTATTTAAGTTTCTTTTAAACTCGTCCCCATATGTGCCACCATCAGTAATAGCGCCATCATCAGTGAGTTCAAAATGTGAACAAACAACAGCGTTCACTGGAATTTGCCTTCCAGAAGGAGTCACAAGGTGGTCAAATTTTAAATATAATTTTGCAGACTTTGATAGCATTCCATTGTGCTTAAAATCGTCAATTGTTCCTCTAATTATTGTGCCTCGAGGTAGAACAGTTGAATATTTTAATTTAACATCTTTTGTTATTTTAGCAGAGAACATATCGTGCACTTGCATTTGATTTGTTGCTAAAAAATTATCCATAACAAGGCTCATTTTTGTGCCTTTTGGAAGTCTTTTAGAGTATATGTTTGCTCTTATTGAATGAGCAAAAACGCACGGTATAAATAAAGCTAGTGCGATAAATGTTGTAAGAATTTTTTTCATTAATCTTCCTTAAATTAAAGTTCTCTTACACTTATTTTACCAAATTTTGCAGATAAATCATCAATATGATGGACTATATAATACATCGGTTCTAGATCTCTTTCTGATAAATCAATCATAGAGCCCCACTCTGTTCTAGAGTGGTGTGATGCGACCATCTTCGCGACATTTTTAAAGCCCGCGCCCATTGCAAGGTTAAACCCATATTGAGAGTGTGTTAGCCAATCTTTTTTAAATGATTCGCTGTATTCAATAAAGCCTGTTTCTATATCAATAGAATATTCGTAAATTTTTCCAATGTCATGTAGTATGCAAGCAGCGAATAGCTCTTCTTTTTCAACTTTGTTGTTTAATTTTGGATAAAGTGTAAAAGCTATATCAAGGCATTCTAATGTGTGAATTAAAAGCCCACCGACATAGTTATGATGCATTGCTTTTGCCGCAGGTGCGACTTTAATTAAATCGCTGTGCTTGTTTAAATAATCAAGTAAAAAGGTTTTTAATTTATCATTTTGAAAAACATTAACAATTTCAATTAAGTCTTGAAATTTTTCTTCTCTTGTTTGTTTGTCTAGCCCGCAAAGTGCTTCTTCAACAAGTTCAAGGTTTGTAACAAGGCAGTTGTTAAATTTTTCATTATAACTAGCGGTTAAAAGTTTAACCACATTGCCCGTTTTAAAAATCTTTGGGTCTAATCTGTTTATGGTTTCTTCCCACAAAATGCAGTTTAAATTAGAGCCGTCATTTTCGCTTTTAAGTTGAAGCTTGCCCATTTTGGTGCCAGCTTTTGTATCTCCTACAATGTAGGATATTACTTCGTAATTTGTATTTAAATCCATCATTTTATTATGTTAGCTTAAATTTTAGATTATGTAAATAAAAAAATAGAGGGCACAAGCCCTCTAAATTTTTTTACTTCACTCACTTGCTCCTGAGGGACTACTGTCCCACGTCGATGCGGTACGGTGTCGCCCTGTTGGCTTTGCTCATCGCAAACCCATACGCTCGTCTTGGATTACTGGCGTTTCGGCTTTTTCAACAAAAGCCTTCACATAGGCGTTCACTGCGTTACACGCCTGCCAGAATCCGCTCACACACCAGAGGTTCGTTCGCAAAAAAATAGAGGGCACAAGCCCTCTAAATTTTTTTACTTCACTCACTTGCTCCTGAGGGACTACTGTCCCACGTCGCCGATTTTAAATATCGCATAAGCGCAGCGCCTCATCGGCGCTGTGCCAATGCTCATATCCAATAATGCTCACTTACAAAAAAAGCCTACCCAGTGGGGTAGGCTTTTTTAATTTCGTTCGTCTACTTAATATTTGAGAAAGTCCAAGCATCTAGATTTGGATTTTCGCTGATTTTTGCATCGCATCCTTCCTCATCTTGTCCCGCTTGAGCTCCACCGTGAGCGATTGGCTTATAAACACGGTTATAATATTCAATAACCATACGATCAGAGTTAAAGTAAGCTTCAGCTGTTCTTTTCGCCTGACGGATTAATCTTGCCCACTCTTGAGTGTTATTATAGTAAGTTGGAATAATGTCATTTTCTAATTGATCCATAACATTTTGGTGGTCTTTCCAGTGACGCTCTTCCCATGGAATATCATCATCTAAACCAGGGTATTCAACAGTGTAACCATTGATTCCTGGGAAAGTACCTTCTACAGTCCAACCATCGAAAGTTGAGAAGTGTAGAGCACCGTTTAAGTTACCACTCATGCCAGATGTACCTGACGCTTCAAATGGACGAAGCGGAGTGTTTAACCAAATGTCAGAACCTTTTTTAAGTTTAGCAGATAAACCTAATTCATAACCAGGTAATACTGCAACGTTTTTCATGTTATAAGATTCTTTTAAGATTTTGTTGAACATTTCACGACCCATAGTGTCATCTGGGTGGAATTTACCGGCGAATACTAATTGAACTTTATTTTCATTTAGTAATTTTTCAATACGTGGTTTATCCATTAAGATTAGCCAAGCACGTTTGTAATCAGCAAATCTTCTTGCCCAAGTGATTGTTAATACATTTGGATCAAATCTTTTACCTGAAACTTCAGCGATGTGCTTGAATAGTTCAGCTTTCATTTCTTTTTTAGTATTTAGTAGATCTTCATCAGATTCTGCAGCTGCAAATTTTGGATCTTGCCAGTAGTGAGCGTTTACTGCGTTAGTGATCGCTCTGATTGGGCATCTTCCCTGAACCCAATCCCACATTTTATTAGCAACTAGACCGTGTAATTGCGATACAGCATTTGCTACACGTGCCATTCTAAGTGCTGCAACTGTTAGTGAGAAGTTCTCGCCACCAAGCTCAACAGCTTTTTCACGAGGACAACCAGCAAAGAAGCCAGCGTCACTTAAAGTGTCAACCCAGTGAACTTCGTTACCAGCAGCTACTGGAGTGTGAGTTGTGAATACCGTTCTTCTTTTAACAGCGTTTAAGTCACCGTTGTATTGTCTTAATAATTCAAAAGCCGCAGGAAGCGCGTGACCTTCGTTCATGTGGATAATGTCAAACGGATATCCAGCTTCTTGAAGGATTCTTACACCACCAACACCAAGAACAGTTTCTTGTGCTACA
>CAYJMX010000175.1:0-3333 GCA_964371485.1 uncultured Gammaproteobacteria bacterium
GGTTGTAGTTTATAGCACGAATTTTAATGCCTGATTCTTGAGCAATTGTAAGAACTAATTCAAATAATGGTGCAAATGAAGCATCTGGGCTAAATGCCATATCTGGTGCGTCATATATGCTTTTGCCATCTTTACTTATGTCCTTTTTTTGGCTTTGAGTTTGTTGAAGTCTTTTTAAACTAGCATACTCTTCTGTGCTTTGCTTGTGTTTTGCTTCAAGGTTTGCTAGCTCTTTTTTAGCTCCAAGCGCTGTTGTTACTTGCGGAATTGCAAAATTAAATGCAAGTATTATTGCAGCAATTACAAGAATTATATATATTACATTATCTTTTAAAACTTTTGTAAGTATTTTTAAATTTTCCATTATTTTTTCCGTTTATAATTATCTGATTGGTGGCACTGGCACTCTGTTTGTAGACGGAGGCGGCACTGGTTGCATATTTTGCATGTTGTTCATATCAGGTGCGTTCATGTTTGTATAATCTTGCGGAGCGGCAACTTGTTGTTGCGATGCTGCTGATTTTGTTGTGTTAGAAATTTCAAAATCATAGAATCTACTACCTGTATCACCTGTAATATTATCTGAACCTTCTTGAGTTAGAATTTCAAGCTTGTTTAATTTGATGCTTGATTGTGGAGCAACAACTTTTAAGTGTTTGTAATAGTCATAAATATCTGCGATGTTTGAACTGATACCTTTAATAATAACTTTGTCGCCATCTTTATTATAGTAGTAATTTAGCCACATTGATTTTGGTATATCAACTGATATAGCGTCATAGAAGCTTACAGCTTGTTTATTTGAATCAATTACTCTTGAAATCAAAGTACCAATATCAACTACGCCAGATTGGCTTTTTAATTCTTGAATAGATTGTTGTGTAATTTCTGTTGCTTTAATGGTTTCGGCCTGTTTAGCTTTAATAGTTTTATTGAAATAATGGCCTAGCCCATATAGCAATCCTGCAAAAATACCAATGATTGCAGCGATACCAATAAAGATTTTTTTAGTTAATTCCTTATTTACAACAATTTCTTCAGATCCCATATCGAAACTAAAATAAGTTTCAGAATTTACAAGGGATTTGCTTAATAAGTTTAAATTTAGTACAGGTTCTTCTAAATGATCAACAGCTAGCGCCCCAACAAGTGGGAACGTCATTGCCTTTGCTTCATTTTCTAAGCCTGATGTGCAATTTATTATTGGATTTTTTGCATACTTATTTGAATCAAACGCAACAATTTCATTGTTAAACATAATTTGCGTTTTTAATACTTCAGCAGAAACATCTTCAGCTTGGCTTATTATAACCAATTTTCTTGCTGGGAAGTTTGGCAATTGCGATGCAACAGATGTCGAAATCGCCTCGTACGCTTCTTCATAAGAGAATGATTTAATTGCAAGAGAAACTTCTGTGTAATTAACAAGCTTAGCGCCAGCCATTGCAAATAATGCGTAGCTGTTTGAGTTAATTAATAATAAGTTCCAATCTGAATTTTCATCAGCATCACCTAGTCTGCCTGAGAACCAAAGCCCTCTAATTAGTGCTGAATATGAACTTTCGATACCAACAAGTGTTGAACCTAGTTCTTGGAAAATATCTTTTACTTCATCAATAACATTTTGTTGTAATGATGAATATACAATAAGTCTTTTATCTGCTGTAGCGTTAGTTTGAAGATCTGTCCAAGCGCTTATAGGTTCAACTTTTGCAAAAGCGTATGAGTCTTCTGCTTTAGCCAAAATAGCGTTATTGATTGAATCTTCATTGATAATTAACGGTAAGCTTTCAAAGTCAAGGTGTACATTTGGTAAAACCAAATATATTGAAGACTTAAGACTTATATCAAGGTCTTTAAATAGTTCAACAATAGTTTGCTTAAAAGCATTATAATCTTGAATCTCTCTTATAGAGATATTATAATCCAACGCCCTTCTACCATATTTTACTATGGTTGGGCTTTTTCTATCCATCACAGCAACTTCTAAACCAATGTTAGGAGTTACGCAAACCGCGACTATTTGTTTTGTAGATTGTATGAATTGTGGCATAATTTTACTATCTTTTCTTGTTCTAGCTAGACAATTTATTCAATTTTTATAATACAATATATTATAGAAACTACAAACTTCTTAAAATAAATATACAATTTTTGGAGTAAAGAAAAATGGAAAAATCATATAAAAGCACTACAGATTTCATATATGGAAAGAATTCTGTACTAGAAGCACTGACAAGAAACCCAAAAAGGGTGGGCAAAGTCATGTTTTCTCAAAATATCAATTTTGATAATCGATTGAAGAAGATTAAGGAACTAGCTAAGGAAAATAACATCCAAGTTCAGTTTACAAATCTTAACAAATATCAAAAACATTTTGAAGAACAAGATGGTGACAATCAAAGAACAAACTTCCAAGGTGTAATCGCTTCTGTTGCAAGTGTTGAGTACACAGATTTTAAAGACTTTTTAAATATTCAAAAAGAAGGCTATAAAAAAGTTGTAATACTAGATGGTGTCTGTGATCCGCACAACTTAGGAGCTATCATAAGAACTCTTGTTGCAGCAGGCTATGATGCTATTATTCTTCCAAAACACAATAGTGCTCCAATTAACGCTACGGTTGAAAAAACTTCTGTCGGTGCTGTAAATTACATTCCTATAGTAAAGTCAAATAGTCTAGTGGCTACAGTTGAAGCATTGAAAAAAAACAACTACTGGATAATTGCAGCCGATGGTAAAAGTGATGATAATTACTTTGACATTGATTATAAAAACATGAATTTTGCAATTATATTAGGGGCAGAAGGTAAAGGAGTTTCAAAAACACTTTTAAATCAGGCAGATTTTAAGGTGAAAATCCCGTCTAATTTTGAATCTTTGAATGTTTCAGTGAGCGCAGGCGTGATTGTTTATGAAACTATTCGTCAACTCCATCAAAAATAATTTGTGTCTTATTCAAACAAGTAGTATAATAAAAATGCCTTTGGAGGAACATGAATACAAAGAGCCCAGAAAAAATTATGAAAAGTAGTGAAGACAACGAAATATTTGAAATAGAAGAAATTTCCCATTTATCTGACGATCTTGAGCAGGGTGAAGAAGAGCTTGATTCGAAGAAAGTAAAAGCGCAGGAATATAAAAGCGTGAATGCTGATGATTCTGTTAAAGCTTACCTTCAACAAATAGGGAAAATTCCACTGCTTTCTTTTGATGATGAATTAAAAGAAATAAAAGAAATTAAAGAAAAAAATTCAATCAAAGCAAAAGAAATTTTAATCAATGCAAATTTAAGACTAGTAGTTTCTATTGCTAAAAAATATATTGGTCGTG
>CAYJMX010000176.1:0-3319 GCA_964371485.1 uncultured Gammaproteobacteria bacterium
GATGATTTAAAAGATTTTTGTGACTTTGTAACTCAAAAAAATGGCGGTTGTGGCGCAGTTCGAGAAGTTTGTGATTTTATAATGAATGTCCGCGGGATTACCTTTGAAGACATTAAAAAGCCCTATCAACAGTAGTTTTGCAGATTTAGTAAACAATTGTTAACAAAGTGTATATATTTTGTCAATATTTCTTCAATCTAAAACTTTATTAAAGTATAGAGATAGATTAAAGAGAGTTATTTAGATTATGACAGAGATTGAATTAAACACAATATTTAGCATTGTTGCTGACCCTGTAAAAAATGTTTATCAATTAGACAGCGCAAAAAAGATTCAAGAAGTACAAAGAATTGCTAGAATTTTTAACATCAATAAAGACCAGCACAAAATTTCTAAGAAGATTTCCGCTCGAGCTTTAGTTGCATTTAAAATGCTTGTAAGTAACAACTAAACTGCGTTTTTAGAGTAGTCTTTAAATTCAATGTATAGTTCTTCAAGCAGAGCTGAAAGTTTTTGAAAATTCAGTTGAACAAGGTCAAAACTTACTGTTTCAGAGTTTTTCACCCTGTCTTTAACTGTAAGGGTCTTGTCAATTTTCACCTTGTAATCACCGCCATAAGAGATTAAAAGGCTTGCAAAAGTTGATTCTTTATTTGCACTAAACATTGTAGTGTCAACGTTTATGTCAAATTTAACAGAAGCATCTTTTACTTTTTCGCAAATAAGTTTTTCGTATTTTTTAAATATAGGTTCAATTAAAATTTTACATTTTTGCTTGTAAGTTTGAAGATACATTTTAAGCTTGTCTTCATCTTCTTTCTCGCCCTGTGCTTTTTTCATAAGTACAGCAGTGTCAGAATTTGTATTGATTAAATTTTCTTTTGCAAGATTTATGCCAGCATTTTCAACTTTAATATCTGGGTTGTCTGCAACAATTAATGAGCCTTTTTCTTGTTTTGCTTTTTCAAGCGCTATTTGAAGTGGCAGTTTCACAGTGCTTAATGTTTGACCTGAAATCTCTACAACGCACGCGCTCAAGCTGTCTTTAAGTCCAAGTCTATCGTTAATTCTTTGAAAAACTGGGCTTGCTCCAAGGGCTTTTGTTTTTGGCATGTGAATATAAAATTCATTATCATCTTTTTCTAAAATAGAGTCATTTAGTCTGATTGAATTGTGCAGAGTTTGAATAAATTCTTCTTTAGTTTTTGCATCTTTTTGTTCAAAATCATAGTATATTGCCATAATAGAGCAAGTTGCTTTATATTCATTTGATTGCTCTATTTCATTTTCTAAAAATGTTTCAGCAAACTTTTTTGTATATATATTTGTCGCAGAATCAATTATACCTAGTTGTTTCATAAATGAAACGTGCGTTTTACCCCTTAATGCTACTTCATTTTTTTGTATGCACCAAATTGTTCTAATTAATAATTCATAATCTTCAATTGGAGCAAGTATTAAATCACTAATGCCACAATCAAAAGCCTCTATGATTGTTTCTCTTGTGCAATCTTGAGCCACAAAAATAACAGGAACTTCTTTTAAGATTTCATCCTTTTTAATTTTATTGATTAAATTAATGGCTTCAACATCGTTTTCTTTGCAATGTAGCATAATTGTGTTTGGCATTTGACTTTTAAGAAACTCATAAGCCTTATCAAGCGGGCTGTTTACCGTTTTATCTAAATCTCTTAATAAAACAAGCTTGTCGCTGATTTTTCTTACTAATTCCTGAGAATTGCTTATAAGTGCTAATGTATTGTTGAAACTCATCTAATTACTCCCGTTATTATGATAATCATACATAAAAAAACACAAATGTGCTAGTATTTTAAAAAAAATAAATAAAATGACAAAGTCTTACATCTTTGCTATGCTTTTTTATTATGAAAAACAATAATATTTTAATTTTAATAGCAATCATTTTTTTGGGGTTTTTACTTTCTTTTTTAAATGTAAACTCAAGCCTTGATTATTTTCAAAACATATCGTTATTTGAACCAAGCGTGAACACTGATGATGGTTTTTATGGATTTTTATCTTCAAATTCCTTTGCGCTTTCATATTTTTTGTATTTAAAATTATCATATTTTATTTTAAAGTTCACCCTGCTTCCACTTGTGTATTCAAGCCTTGTGGCGTTTTTGGCTTCAATTTATATTATGTATCTTGTTGGAAAAGATTATCTATCTAAAAACAGTTCTGAACTATGCGGCTTGTCTTGCGCCTTTATTACGGCTACAAGTGCGTTTTTGCTATCTTTTGCAACACAAATTGATGTTTATGCTTTTGTATTTTTATTATCGGCTTCACTTTTATACTATTCGCTTAAAGCGTTTAATAATCCATCAAAAGGAAATATCACGGCTATTAGCATACTAAGTGCTTTATTAATTCTGGCGCACAGTTTTGCCATTATATTTGTCGCTTTTAATATATGCGCGCTTATTGCTTTTTCAACTCGAAAAAGCAAAGAAAATAATGCGCTTAATAATACAATAGCTGGTCTTATACTGCTCTTGCCGTTTGTACCTTTTATTTTAAAATTATTTATTCATCCAATGAAAACGAAATATTGGTTTGACCCATTTGAAATAACAAAAATTTCAGACTTTTTTACTAACCTATTTTCACCCGCAGGTTTAAGCATTAGTGGCACATCTGTTGATTATGTTTTTAGCAGTTTTGGCTACTTAATTTTCGTGCTTGTTCCAACTCTTATAGCGCTTGGTTTTATCATAAAATCTTTTGATAATAAAAGAAAAGCAAATTGGTATTTATTAACCGTATTTATCTGTGTATTTTTAACGCATATAATAGCAGCACTATTTGGAAAAATTGAATTTTTAACTATCCACCTAGTTGAATTATACCCAAGCCTGATTTTACTTATGGCAGTTGGTTTTTCAAGCCTAAAATTAAAACCGCTTAAGATATCATTGGGAACAATTTTTTCTTGCGCGGTTTTATTTTATATTATTTTAAATATCATAAGACCATTGGGTCTGATATAGTTATTTTGATTTTGGTAAATCCTCATTTGTGATTACCTTATCAATTAAGCCGTATTCTAAAGCTTGTTGAGCTGTCATAAAATTATCACGCTCTGTGTCTTTTTTAATTTTATCAACCTTTTGTCCAGAATGTTCTGCCATTAAAGTGTTAAGCATAGTTTTCATTCTCAAGATTTCTTTTGCTTCAATTTCAATGTCAGTCGCTTGACCCTTAGCGCCACCAAGTGGTTGGTGAATCATTACTCTAGCATTTGGAAGAGCAAGACGCTTGCCTTTTGTACCAGCTGATAATAAGAATGCACCCA
>CAYJMX010000177.1:0-3273 GCA_964371485.1 uncultured Gammaproteobacteria bacterium
CTTCAAGATTAAAAATGTTGGAGTGGGACTTAGATATAATAAGTATTTCACTAACCTGAGTGAAGAATTTGACACGTCGGCCACAAGTTTTGATGATTTCAATCTGAATGTAAGTGCCAATATAAAAAAGTTTGCCAAGTTGAGATATAGCGCTAATGGTGGATTTGGCCGAAATAACCGAGGCGAGAACTTAAGTTATTACCACGATTTAAATTTATCAAAATATTTTAGGTCTGGAGTGTCCCTTGAGGGTGGTTTTTTAAATAGTTATTTTGCAAGCAATTTTATAAATAGTGAAACTAGTTCTGATTTCGCTTCTAGATTTTCAAATTTATATCTTCGATCAGGTTGGAATTTGCCTAAAAATAAGGGTAGAATTGATTTAGGACATGAGGTTGTTTCTAATATTTCAAACTCTAGTGAAAATAAATATAATATACTTAGAGCAAATTACACTTTCCCCGAATTCAAAAGACTTACGCTGAATTTGGGCCTTAGTTGCAAGTACACAGGGCAAAATTCAGGCTTAGGGTATAATGCCGGAGTTAGCTATAGAATGAAATCAGGTTCAATGATTACACTAGGGTATCGTTATGACTTGGACAATGGCTATTTAATTGATAACATGTTTATTCCAACCTCAACTAGACATTCAATAAATTTGAGCCTTAACGATACATTTGCCCCGACTCCCTCGGGCTTGACTTCTGTGGGTAGTAAAAGCGAAACTGATGGCTTTGTTGAAGTTATTGCGTATTTAGATAAAAATAAAAACAACATTTTCGATGATGGAGATATTGGGGTTAAAGATGTTCCCATCAAGTTAAGTTGGTTAAATGACATAGTTTATACAGGTAGTGATGGCAAAATTCCAATTGCAACTGCGCAAAAAGGCGTCTATAAGGTAAGTGTTGATAGTGATAGCTTGCAGAGTAATTTATCTACAAGGGAGAATCTTGAAAATGGAAAATTGTTGTTGGTCCAACCTCAAAGAAGCACAACCCTTGAGCTGCAAATGATATCGTCTGTGGGTAACATTAGGGGTAATTTAAAAATCATTGATGACTTTGGTAGAAATCACCCTATAAAAGATTTTATAGTTGTATTGCACGATGAAAATGGTGTTGAGGTGGCTTATTCAACAGTTGATGATTATGGCGATTATTATTTTTCCGGAATTCAACCTGGAAAATATACCGTTATGCTTGATAAATCATTTTTAGAAGATTTTAACCTTGAGGAATATGAACAAAGTGGCGCGAAACAAATTGACATTCCTTTTGTATATAAAGATTTTGTTGTGTTGGAAAATCAAGATTTAATTTATAAAGCTTACTGACATGATTACTCCAGCCTATATTGTATACTCATATCCATGTTTTGTGCTTTTGGATATTTATCAGATGGCGTTTTTAAATAGTATTGTATTGTTATATTGTCAGGTGCTGTTTGAGATGCATTAAATACCGACTTTGAAGCTATTTCATAAGATGTATTTGACATCAATGGTAAATCATCAGCTATTGTTGCAATTTCATTATTACTTTTGCTCAACACTTTCAAATAATATTCACCACCACTTATGTCAATCTCAGGTGTGTCTACATATAGCCTCCAGAAAGAGTTAGCTGTAATATTTATAGTAGTGTTTGAGTTATTCGTAACAATGGTATTTGCCGTAAAAACTTCGCTCTCATCAAGCTGAATTGTGGTATTTGATTGATTTATAGCAATATTTTTCACTACAGGAACATCAAATTCAACAGTTAAATGTTGTGTCAAACCTTTTCCTGCATCACTTCCTCTTATATTTAACAAGTAAATTCCACTTGCAATGTCAGGTGAGTTTGCGTTAACTTTTTTTATATAAAATGTTAACGGATATATTTTCTTATCTGCAATGCATTGGCTTCCTTCTTGTCCTACGACTTGCTCTACATTGTAAGGCAGCATTCTTTCTATAGAGTTAAATCTAAAATAAAGACTATTTGCAGGATAAACAATGCTTGAATCTGTCTCATTTGAGATATGTTGATCTTGGTTCGTAATTTTTAAATCATAATATTCACAACTAGGCATAATGTATTCATAGTTTTGATATGGCTCTCCATTTACAATGTATGTTGTTCCAACTTTATTGAATACACCTAAATTGGCATAACAAACTTTTGAGCATGTTATTAATACCGAAAAAATTAAAAATACCTTACAATTTATTTTCACATCATAAATAATCTTTGAAAACTAAAAAATAAAACATTCCCCACTTGGCTGCCAAGTGGGGAATGATAATCCGCATGTCAATTCATATTGATTGGCATTTTGGGGCAAAATAGCATGGGGCAAGTGTTAAAATTAAGCATTTTAGCTTTCTTCTAATGAGGTAGTATTTAATAAATACGGGCTTAGTAAAACTTTGTAAACCATTGTAACAATTGCATTTCCCTACCTTGTTCTTGTGATATATTAAATAGGATAAGAGTATTTAGCCACGTGCATCGGAAAGATAAAAATGAATAAAAGACCATTAAAAAAGTTTGCATCAACATGTTTAGTTGTATGTTTTTTGCTCCAGCAGTTATCAATTTTGCCAGCAATAGCTGCAGAACATAACATTAGTGGAGTATTACCACAAGGTGTTAACGGGGATGTTAACCCTGGACAAGATATTTACAACATTCACAAGCAGTTCTCGTCTGGAACTACTGATTTCAGACACTATAATGATTTTAACCTTGGACAAGGCGATATAGCCAATATTCATTTTAGCTCTGGTGCCAATAAATTTGTTAACATGGTTGACAGTAAAGTCATCATAAATGGTGTACTTAACTCTTTCTTAAGTAATGGAACCATTGGCGGAAACACTATGTTTGTTTCTCCTGAGGGCATGATGGTGGGTCCAACTGGCGTATTAAATGTTGGCTCCTTGACTGCCGTTGCGCCGTCTGCCACCGATTATGTTAGATTTTTGGCAGGTACTGCTCTAGAAGTTGGTAACGACACTGCTCAAGGTTTATTGAACACTGCTACAGGCTTATTAAATATACCTAATTTAAGCATTGGCGATGCTGATACTGTGACTCAGTTGGGATTGTTACTGGGTAATGTATTTTTAACCTCTGATTCAATTATAAATAATGTTGAATCAACGTTGGTTGATATGAAGGGTGAAATCGACATTCAGGGTAAAATATTTGCTCGTGACGATGTGCATCTTTTAGCTAAAAATATTACCGTTGGATCTGAAAGCGGCTTAAATCAAGCTGGTAT
>CAYJMX010000178.1:0-3264 GCA_964371485.1 uncultured Gammaproteobacteria bacterium
ATCATATTTTAAAAAATGGCGCACATCTAATCACCTCTGCTCAAGATATATACGATGTTTTTAATTGGGAACTTAAAGAGCATAAAAATGAAATCGTACTTGAAGGAGTGGAAAAAACAATCTATGATGTTATAAAAATTGAACCTATAATATTTGACACTTTGTGCTCTAAAGTTGGCATTGAAGCCAATGAGTTAATGGCCTGCTTGACACAGATGGAATTAAGAGGTTTAATAAAACAGTTAAATACGAAATATTATGTAAATTAAAGAAATTATGGCAAAAACATCCGCTAAAGGTGAGAAAGCTCTTGTACTAGTTGCGGCACCTGCAAAAGCAAAAACAATCAAGAAAATTCTAGGAAACAATTTTCAAATAGAAGCCTCTATGGGGCACATTAGAGACCTTCCGCCAAAAGGGCTTGGTTTTGATGTGGACAATGATTTTAAAGCAGATTTTGTCGTAATTCCAGAAAAGAAAAAAGTTGTTGATAATTTAAATAAAATTGCAAAAACTGTTGATAAAGTTTATCTAGCATCCGATCCTGATAGAGAGGGTGAAGCTATAGCATGGCATGTGAGTGAGGTTCTAAAATTTCCAAAAGATAAGATTTATAGAATTGTATTTAATGAAATCACGCCAAAAGCTGTAAAAGAAGCTGTTGAAAATTATGGACAAATTGATATGCTTAAAGTTAAAGCACAACAAACTCGCCAAATTTTAGACAAGCTTGTGGGTTTTAAAATTAGTCCGATTTTATGGGAAAAACTAAAAAACTATAGGCTATCAGCGGGCCGTGTTCAATCTGTAGCACTTCGTATGATCTGTGAGAGAGAAGATGAAATTGACGCTTTTGTTCCGGTTGAATATTGGAGCATAGATGCGCATTTAGCTAAAAACAAATTTGAATTTAAGGCTCAATTATCAAGAAAAGCCACAGCGGGCGATAAGAGCGAAAAGCTTACTATTAATAATGAAAAAGAAGTAAAGCAAATTTTAAAAGAGCTTGAGGGTGCTAAATATAAGGTTTCAAAAATTACCCCTCGTGACACCACAAGAAAGCCACAGGCACCTTTTATAACTTCAACACTACAGCGTGAAGCAAGTTCAAAGCTTGGCTATGGTGTATCAAAAACTATGCAAGTGGCGCAAAAGTTATATGAAGGTATGGAGCTTGGTGAAGACGGCGCAGTTGGGTTAATTACCTATATGAGAACTGATTCAACAAGAATTTCTGATGACGCTCGAGAGGCAGCTAAAGAATACATTTTATATAATTATGGAGATAAATATTATCCAAAAACTCCAAATGATTACGCTAAAAAAGGTAAAAATACGCAAGACGCCCATGAGGCCATTCGTCCATCATACGTCGAAAAAACACCAGAGAGTATTAAAAAATATTTAACTTCAGAACAATATAAATTGTACAAATTGATTTGGTCAAGATTTATGGCATCGCAAATGCAAAATGCTGCGATCAAAAATCTTTCTGTTGATATTAACGCTAATGATTACATCTTTAAAATTGGATCTTCAAAAGTTGAATTTGATGGTTTCTTAAAAGTGTATCAAGATGATGAAGAAGAAACAAAAGAGCTTAAATTCCCAAGCCTTGAAGTTGGCGATGTTCTTGATTTCAATAAACTTGAATCAGAACAACATTTTACACAACCTCCTTCAAGATATTCTGAAGCATCTTTAGTTAAAGCTCTTGAAGAGCACGGCATAGGAAGGCCATCTACATATGCTCCTATTATTACTAAAATTCAAACAAGAGGATATGTTGAAAAGCTGGATAAGTCTTTAAAACCTACAATTTTAGGTAGAACTATTTCAGCTCAACTGGTAAAGCATTTTACAGATATTATGGATTACAAATTCACAGCTTCATTAGAAGAAAGATTAGATGATATCGCAGAAGACAAAGTAAAATCCCTGACGGTTTTAAACGATTTTTGGAATCCGTTCTCTAAAGTCGTAAGTAGTGCTAAAGAAAACATGGAAAATGTTGTTATAGAATCAGATCATAAATGTCCGAATTGCTCTAAGGTGATGGTTGTAAAGACAAGCCGTTATGGAAAACAATTTTTAGCGTGTTCTGGCTATCCAGAATGCAAAACCGCGATGTCACTAGATGGTGAAACTCGTGAAGCGCCGGCGGATGAACCGACAGATTATAAATGTGAAAAATGTGGTGGCGAAACTGTTATAAAAACTGGTCCTTATGGAAAATATTATCAATGTAAAGATGATAAATGCAAGGCAAGAAAATCAATTGTAATATCTTCTGGGGTAAAATGTCCGACTTGTGTTAAAGAAAAAAGAGATGGTGAATTAATTCAAAGAAAATCTCGTTTTGGAAAACTTTTCTACGGTTGTTCAAAATACCCAGATTGCACGTTTGTTGTTTGGGCGGAACCTACTGGCGAAACTTGTCCAGAGTGCAAATCGTTATTGCTTAAAAAATTCCTTAAAAAAGGCAACTTTATAGCTTGTTCAAATAAAGAATGTAAATATACCCGTGAAATGAGCGAGGCAGAGGCTAATGCAAAAGCTTAAACTAGCGATAATTGGGCACCCATTAAGCCATTCTTTATCAAAAGTAATCCACGAGGCCGCTATGAAAGACCTTGGAATTGAAGGCTCATACGATGTTCTTGATACCTTGCCTGAGGATTTAATTCATAGAATTAAAAGATTAAAAGTTGAGGGGTATCACGGTTTTAATGTGACTATTCCACATAAAGTTCCTATTACGCTTTTTTTAACGCAATTTGATTCAAATGTGAATATGATATCTTCAGTAAACACCGTAAAAATTTCAGAAGATAAAAACCTTGAGGGTTATAATACTGATATTTATGGCTTTGTCGAACCTATTCCGCTTGAAGTTAAATCAAATTTAAAAGGCAAAATTGCAACAGTACTTGGTACCGGTGGCGCTTCTCGTGCGATAGCGGCAGGCCTTGTGAGCCTAGGTGTTTCAAAAATTATTTTCTATTCAAGAAACATAATTGATTCACATAATCAAGTTGAAATTTTAAGAAATAAATTTAAAAATGTAAAAATAGAATTAAAGCCATACAGTCTTTTTGAAGATTGTAAAGGGTCTAAAATCCTTGTGAATGCTACACCTTTAGGGATGAAAAATTTTGCTGTTGGTAAATCTCCAATTTCAAAACAAGAGGTTGAAGCCCTTGATGATGATTGTCTTATCTATGATATAGTGTACAATCCAGTGAATACTACACTAATTGAATA
>CAYJMX010000179.1:0-3244 GCA_964371485.1 uncultured Gammaproteobacteria bacterium
CCAGGAGCTAGTCAGTCTAAACAAAAAACACCAAGCCTTGATGAGTTTGGTACTGATTTAACTCTAGCTGCTCAAGAACAGCGTCTTGACCCAGTAGTAGGTAGAGAAAAAGAAGTTGAGCGTGTGGTACAAATATTAGCTCGAAGAACTAAAAACAACCCAGTTTTAATCGGCGAACCTGGCGTTGGTAAAACGGCCATTGCGCACGGTTTAGCTCAAAAAATTATTGATGGCGAAGTTCCAGATATTTTAGAAAATAAAAAAATTATACAGCTTGATATGGGCTTGCTTGTTGCCGGTACAAAATATCGTGGTGAATTTGAAGAACGTCTAAAAAAGATTATGGATGAAATTCGTCAGGCGCAAAATGTTATTCTTGTAATTGATGAAATGCACACTTTAATTGGTGCTGGTGCTGCTGAAGGTGCTATTGATGCGGCAAATATTTTAAAACCTGCATTATCTCGTGGTGAAATCCAGGTTATTGGTGCAACGACACTTGATGAGTATAGAAAACACATTGAAAAGGATTCAGCTCTTGAAAGACGTTTCCAGCCTGTTATTGTTGATCAGCCATCAATTGAAGAAACAATTGAAATTATTCGTGGTTTAAAGCAAAAATATGAAGAGCATCATAAATTATTAATTTCTGATGAAGCAATTGTTGCTGCAACTGAGTTATCTAGCAAATTTATCACTGAAAGATTTTTGCCAGATAAAGCGATTGATATTATCGATGAAGCGTCATCTAAGGTGCGCTTAAATGTTTCAGCACTTCCTCCAGAGGGTCGTGAGCAAGAAAAAGAGCTTAAATCTATCATCAAACAAAAAGAAGATGCGATTAGAAATCAAGAATTTGAAAAAGCTTCAAATCTTCGTGATGATGAAGCAAATGTAAAAGATAAAATTAGAGAAATTCAAGAAGAGTGGAGAAATACTCAAGAAGAAAACAAACCGACTGTTGGTGTTGAAGAGGTAGCGCAAGTTATCGCTACAATTACAGGTATTCCTGTTACTAAAATCACTGAGGGTGAATCTCAAAGGCTATTAAAGCTTGAAGATGTGCTCCATGAAAGAGTAATTGGGCAACATGAGGCTGTGGTTTCAATTTCTAAAGCAATTAGACGTGCTAGAGTTGGTTTAAAATCTCCAAACAGACCAATTGGTAGCTTTATTTTCTCTGGTCCAACTGGTGTTGGTAAAACTGAACTTGCAAAAGCGCTTGCTGAAGCTGTGTTTGGTTCAGAAGACAACATGGTAGAATCGATATGTCAGAGTTTATGGAAAAACATACAACGGCAAAATTAATCGGTTCTCCTCCAGGGTATGTTGGATATGACGATGGTGGTCATATGACTGAAGTTATCCGTAAAAAGCCATATTCTGTTGTACTTTTTGATGAAATTGAAAAAGCTCATCCGGATGTGTTTAATATCATGCTTCAAATACTTGATGATGGTCGTTTGACTGATTCAAAAGGTCGTCATATTAGTTTTAAAAATACAATCATTATTATGACATCAAACGTTGGTGCACATATGATTCAAAATGTTTCAAAACTAGGTTTCTCAGTAGCATCTGATGAGAAAAAAGACAAATATGAAAAGCTTAAAGACACTGTAAATGAGGAGCTTAAAAAGGCATTTAGACCTGAGTTCTTAAATAGAATTGATGATATTATCGTATTTGCTCATCTATCTCAAGAAGAAATACGTGAAATTGTAGATCTTATGCTTAATGACTTGTTTAAAAGGCTTGATGAGCACGGCTTGAAAATCGAAGTAACAGACGCCGCTAAAGATTTCTTGGCTAAAGAGGGTTACTCTGAAACTTATGGCGCAAGGCCACTTAGACGTGTTATTCAGAAAAAAGTCGAAGATGTACTTGCTGAAGAGATCTTAACTGGTAATTACACTGAAAATGATGTTCTAATTATGGATTCAAAGGAAGAAAAAATCATTATCGAAAAGAAATAGGCAATTTCTTTTCTTGATGTGTTTTTTATATATTTATAAATTATAATTAATATCTATGAAAATTTCGAATAACAACACGTCTTTTGGTGCGCTTAAATTCAATGTTGACGCTAGTCCTGTAGAGAAATTAGCAAGACACGCAAGCAACATTGTATACAAAGATGAGTACCAAAAATTAACTAATATTATAAAAAAATCTGATAAAACTGTAGTTTTAAGCGATTCTTACGATAGATTCATAACTGGACAAATCCAAGGTGATAAAAAAATGGCACAGGGTGATGTTATGAACGTTTTAAGATATCTGGCAGACAAATTAACTGACGTGCAAGACACTGTAGTTAAATTGCCAAGAAAAAGATTTTAAACCTCAAGGAGAGGTGTCCGAGTGGTTTAAGGTGCAAACCTGGAACGTTTGTGTGGGAGCAATTCCACCGGGGGTTCGAATCCCCCCCTCTCCGAATTTAAAAAGTCCCCAGTAAATTCTGGAGACTTTTTTACATTATATGTGGGGATAATTATTCGTCGCTTCCGCCCAAAATGTCATTAATGAGATTTCTGAACATATGGTTGTTTGTGTAGTATTGCGAGAATGTTTCAGTTCTATTTTTGTTAATTAAGTCTAAACTTTCTTCAACCATAGCTTTTAAATCTGCAGGAGCTGATTTAAATTTTGAGTTGTTAAATATCTCTTTAAGTTTTGTTGCGTTAAGCCCCCTGATTTGAGTAATTCTGTCTTGAGCAGCTTTTTGTACATTTTGAGGAATATCTTTTACGACCTCTGTTGCCCTTTGTGTTAATGGCTTTGTTTCAGGCGCTGTGCCATTGGCCTTAGTGGCTGCTGTATTGTAGCTTGTTTCAATGCTTGCATGATCATCTAGTTGCTTTTGAGTTTGTTTGATCTGCGAGTTCAAAATACTCTTTTCTTGCGTTGTTGTGGCAACTTCAAGCCTGCTTTTTAATTCTGCCATATTGTTATCTAAAGTTGTTTTTGTATCGGCAAGCTTTTGCGTTGCTGCTGTATTGCTAGTTGCGAAGTCTTCTCTTATTTTCGCAATGTCAGCATCTATTTTTTGGATATCTGCGCCATCTACTTTCTTTGAAGTCTCTAGCTTCTCAATCGCTTTTGCAGCATCGTTTGCTGCTTTTGTTTCATCAGCAACAATTTTCTTGTTAACAGTTGTGTCCTTGATTACTGGGGTAGTTAATTCATCTATTTCAGTTTTATATGTTGCAATATTTGCCTCAAGGGTATCAATTTCATCTTG
>CAYJMX010000180.1:0-3225 GCA_964371485.1 uncultured Gammaproteobacteria bacterium
GTGGGCACAATGGGAATTGAGCACACACTTTTAAACATTACTAAAGATTCTTTGGCTAATTTTGTAGACATTATTAACGCTGAAATGAGCGGTATATCTTCAAAGTTGGATGAAAAAGAATTTAAAAATAAAGAGAACGTTGAAAAAGCTGTTAATGATTTAAGAAACGAAATTAAGTCTTTTGAATCAAGCTTTGAATCAATCAAACACGAAGTTCAAGCTGTTAATCAAGGCAATATGAAACTCCTTCAAGAGCCTATTGAAAGAGCGTTAAAAGAGCTTAGTGAAGTTACAATCAAAGAGCAATTAAGCGCAATAAATGACAATGTTAAAGAAACAACAACTGAAATTTCAACTTCATTTGACAGAATTAAAGAAGGATTTGAGAGAATCGCCTCTGGTTCAAATGTTGAAATTTTGGCACAATTAAAAGACACACTTCCTGCTGTAAGTGAGAAATTCGACATCTTAAAGGGCTTTGTAGCTGAAAATAGCGAATCTAATCTATCAGAGATTAAAAGCAGAATGTATGAAATTTGCGATTCTATTAAAGCTGGTGTTGAAGAAGTAGTTTTAAAAATTCAGGTTGATATTCAAAATGGACAATCAAAATCATCACAAGAACTAAAGATTGACCTACAGGAAATTTCAAACAATTTATCTGAGAAAATGGATACAATTAATCACAATGTGAATTCTG
Organism: uncultured Gammaproteobacteria bacterium; assembly: GCA_964371485.1. Taxonomy (GTDB): domain Bacteria; phylum Cyanobacteriota; class Vampirovibrionia; order Gastranaerophilales; family Gastranaerophilaceae; genus CAYJMX01. The sequence goes on from CAYJMX010000180.1 coordinate 701, forward strand.
AACTTGAAGAGCAGAAAAATTATTTAAACATGTTTGTTGAAAGAGTAAAAGAGCTTCAAACACAGTCATATGAAAGTTTTAGCTCTTTAGAATCAAACGTAAAAGATGCAACTCAAGAAACACTAGAAAAAATTTCAAGCACACTTGAAGTACAAAAAACAGGGCTTAAAGAGTCTATTAATAATTTTAAAAATGAAGTTGTAGAGGGCATTTTAGGGGTTAATAGAAATAACAAAACAAATTTTGATGTTATTGAAGACAAGGTTAATCAACTTTTAAATGCTGAAGTAGAGAGCCAAAACTTCGCGTTACTTGAACTTTTAAATAATGTTTTAGAAAAAATTGAGCATTCAAATGTTCAACAAATCCATAACGCTAAAGAACTCTTAGAAGAAATTCAAAATAACACAAATAATATTGTTTATAAAATTCAAGAAATAAACAAAAATCAAGCTGATGAAAATGAAGTTAAAGAAACGCAAAGAACGGGCGAAGTCCTGTTTAAGCTTGATAATTTAAATAAAAAGCTGGCAAAATTTGACCCAAATGCTGATAGTGAGCTTAAAAACAGTCTTGAATTCTTAAAAATGCACCTAGAGGGCGTTATTAAAAATTCTAGCGAGAGCATTGTTGAAATAATTCGCGATTATAAAGGTAATGATTCTGCTCCATCAAGCCCACAGGAGGTTATTTCAAAGATTGATGAGTATTTATCAAACATTGAATATCAAAAAAATAACATTTCAGCAGACATTAAAGAATGTGTTGAAACACAAATTTTAAACATTGAAGAAAAAAATCTTGAATATATTCAAAAAATAGACGTGTTGAACACAAGTGTTAATAAGCTTGCAAATAACGTTGCAAAGTTTACAGCAGGAACAGACAGTCCGGAGTATTCTTATTCGCTTCAAGATGTTGAATCAGACCTTGCTAAGGTGCGCTTGAGCGTGGATAAAATCAATAAAGGGGAAGATTATAAGGATTTTGCATCTCGTCTTGTTGAAATTAAAAATATCAACCTTGAAACAGCAAAGCTAAACACAAACATTGAAACGCAGATGGCAAGGCTTAATGCGTGGTTTAAAGGCGCAAATCAAAAGCTTGAAAAAATGGCTCAACAAGTTGAACAAGCTGAGCGCATTAGCGTTGAAGAAGCAAAAACAAGGCTTATGAAGTCTAGTTCAGCTGATTCTGGCGATTTTTCTAGAAAACAAATGAATTATTTAGAAGAGCTTGATGATAAATTAAATATGTTAATTCAAAAGCAAGGAAGCGACTTTGACCCTGCTTCATTCATTGATGTAACTTATGAAAATATGAAATATACAAAGCATTTAAATTCTAAGATTGATGATTTAGAAGATAAAATCGACAAAATTTATAATTACATGGAAAGAATTATCGATTATATTGAAGAATAATTCCAATTAAGCTTCTATACGCTTAAACCATCCACTAAAACATAGCGCCCAAGCGGGATTACAGTGCAATAATATTTAAGAGAATCAATAAAACATTTGTTCTCACAAAAACCACCTGAAACACATATTGTATCAGGTTTTTTTGTAAAATTATAAGCATTATATGCTATTCCGTGGATGAATTTTGAAATGGCGACACTGGCATCTAAGCCCTTAGATACATCATCCATGATTTTTTCAAGCCCAAAAATACCACATGTGATAGAGTATTTTTCTTTTTGAAACTTTAAATCTTCAACTTTTACATCATAAAACTTTAAAAGCATCTCAACAGTAGCACCTGTAGCGCTAGCGCAAGAATTATTCCAATCCATATCAGAAAATTTACCTTGTTTAAATCGCACAAATTTTATATCTCTTGATCCTAAATCAAGCACTAAAATATCATCTTCAAGATATTTTTTAGCACCCAAAGACAGTGCCACAACTTCATTTTCATAAGATGAAATATTCTTATCTACACTGTGACCTGTAATTTTTTCAAATTTTAAGTTTAATTTTTTTAAATCTTTTGTAGGAAAAACACTATACTCTCTTGTGCCATCAGCCCTTAGCTCAAGCACTTTTGAAAATGTTGTTCCCGCATCTAGATAAAATTTTGAACTCATAGTCCAATTTTATCATAAATTATCTTAACTTTAAAAATGCTTGAATTTTAGCAATTGAAGAATTAGTCGCAGTGCCATCTATATCTATATATAAGCCGTTATATTTTTTTGCCAAGTGGCGCGCTAAAAGAGTTTTAGCACAAAAAGTTTGAGAGAAAAATACAGTTGGAATATCCTTATCCACATACATCTCTAGGTCAATGTTTGCAGGCTCACGAGCCTCTACGCAACGCACCCAGCCATATATATGGGTATTATCAGGGAATAATTCTAAAACGCTTAAATCATTAGGTGGTACACCCCAAAAGCCAAAACGGGGTTGAGTTTGTTCTATGTGTGAAAAATCTTCATTTTTAACAATGTTGCCTGTTATCATTTCAATTTTAGTCTTCAGAGGAATTGAACTTTTGCAGATGTATAAATTATTAATCTT
>CAYJMX010000181.1:0-3206 GCA_964371485.1 uncultured Gammaproteobacteria bacterium
AGATTTGTAATGGCATCTTTATAGCTTTGCTCTTGAATGCCTGTTGATAATGGCTTTAAAGCAGGCTTTGTTGTAGTTCGAGTGGCTGTTGTTTCAACTGGAACTAAGTCGATTTTTTGAATTTGATTTACATCAGAAAATACAACATCGTCGGCTTTTGCAATATTTGAGAACATCAAACATAAAGTTAAAGCGAATATAATTTTTTTCATTTTTCCCCCATTAAATACTCTATACCAACATTATAAAATGTTTTTCAAAAGGGGCAAGCTCTTAACACAAATTAAACATCTTTATAAACAATGGCGCTCACAGGACAAAGAAGTGCTGCTTCAATACATTCTTTTTTATTTGAAGCACATTCTTTTTTATCAACAACGCATACTTCTTGAATTTTAAAGACATCAGGTGCTATTGCCTGACAAGCCCCACAAACTATGCAATTATCTAGTATTTCTAGTTCCATTTTAAATCTCTAAATCTATAAAGCAATACTACCTTACAAAAATTCAATTAAATATTACCCAACTGGCTATATTAACATTTTTGACATATGGCATAAAATTGTGGTAAAACTACAATATGTTTGAAGAATTAGATATAATTACTATAGGAGAAGGGCTCATAGAGCTATCGAGCAATACCTCCTTAAAGCACGCTCAAATATTTGATAAATATTACGGCGGAGACTCTCTTGGCACAGCTATTTCAGCATTAAGGTGCGGATCTTCAGCAGGATACATTACAAAATTGGCAAACGATAATTACTATGAATATCTCCTTGATGCGTGGGACTCTGAGGGATTAGACACATCACAAATTTTACTTTCTCAAGGACAAAATGGGATTTATTTTGTAGGGAAAAAAGAAAGCAAAAGCGAATTTGTTTTCTATAGAAGAAAAACAGCAGCAACAGGATTGCAACTCAAGGACATAAATTTTGATTACATAAAGAACTCAAAATGTGTTTATGCTACAGGCTTTGTTCAAGCATTGTCACTGTGTGTTAAAGAAGTTGTTAAAGAAGTTTTTAAATTTGCAAAAGAAAATAACATCCTTGTTTGCTATGATCCAAATTTTTCACCAAATGTGACTACAAAAGAAGAAGCAAGAGAGTATTTTGAAGAAATCGCGCCATATGTCGATGTTATGTTTTTAAACACAAAAGCTGATTCTGAGGCTTTGTTTGAAACAAAAAGTATTGATAAAATTCAAAAAGCCCTTAGTGATTTAGCCATAAATGTATCCATAATAAGGGAACATAAAAAAGGTATACACCTTCAAAACAAAGGACAAAACAGCTTTTTAGAATATAAATTATCTACAATAGTCGATGCCACAGGATGGGAAGCTGCTTATAACGGTGCATTTTTAAGCTACTATTTAAAAGGTCACGATACAATAAAGTGTGCGCAATTCGCAAATGCGCAATCAATTTTGCAAATTAAGGGTGTTGGAGCGATTAAATCGATTCCTAAAAAAAGCGAAACAGAAAGATTATTTAAAGAGATTTATGGGTAAAAAAGTTCTTATATCAGGCTATATTGGCTTTTCAAACTTTGGTGATGACATTATTTTCTCACTTCTTGTTAGACATTTAAAAGCTCAAGGCTATGAACCAATAGCACTTAGTGCAAATCCAAAAATGACACAAGAGCAATTTAAAATTAAAGCATATGATTATAAAAATCCTTTGGCTATTTTTGAAGCAATTTCATCTTGTTCTTATTTGTATTCTGGCGGTGGCAGCCTATTGCAAGATGCTACAAGTAGCAGAAGTCTTGTGTATTATTTACTTATAATACTTTTTGCAAAACTTATGTTTAAAAAAGTTGTCATTTTCGCTCAAGGAATTGGCCCAATATACAGCAAAATAAATGAAAAACGCACAAAATTTATACTATCTCTTTGTGATTTAATCACAATAAGAGATGAAGACAGTTTCAACCTGCTTAAAAGGTGGAAGATAAATTGCAGAAGGGTCATTGATCCAGCTTGGGATATTGTTCCAATATGCAGAGAAAATCAAGGACACGTTGGAGTGCAGCTTCGTCATTATGATATTATGAGCAAAAATTTTGTACAGCAATTGGCAAAATACGTTGGTATTTATTTCTCAGATAGAACAATAAAAATATTTTCTTTTCAAAATGAGCAAGACCTTGAAATATGCTACAGATTTGAGCGCGAACTAAAATCGCAATGGCCTCAAATGAGGACTGAAATAATTGTGCAATCAAGCATAAACAACACTCTTGAGAACTTCTCAAAGCTAGAATATCTAATCGCGATGAGATATCACGCCGTATTATTAGGGCTAAAATATGGATTAAAAACAATGGCTTTAAGCTATGATCCAAAGGTTGCAAGCATTGCAAAAGAATTTGAATTACAAACCATTGATGTAAGTAAAAAAACGGAAGAATTTAACGATAAGTTTGGCAATCTAATTCGCTATCAAGAAAGAGGCTATATCGCCCAAAAAAGACAAGTTAAATTTGATTGGCAAATTTTTGATAATTTTATGAAACCTTAATCATTTTTATATTACAATAAAGTAAAAAAGAGGTAAGTAAATGTTAATTCCAAGTATCGATTTAATGGACGGCAAAGCTGTACAACTAAAGCAAGGCAAAGAAAAAGTATTAGAGCGCGAGAATGTGCTTGAACTTGCAAAGTATTATGCAAGATTTGGTGAAATTGCAGTCATTGACCTTGATTCAGCGATGAACACGGGAAAAGACAACGAAGAATTGATTAGACAAATATGCAAAATTGCAAAAGTTCGCGTTGGTGGCGGAATTCGCGATATAGACAAAGCAAAAAGAATTCTGTCATATGGAGCGAAGAAGATAATTATCGCAACAGCGGCGAGTGAAGAATTTTTATCAAAATTGCCAAAAGATAGAATTCTTGTGGCGATTGATTCTAAGGATGGAAAAATCACCCTTGAAGGTTGGAAAAAAGATACCCAAATAAAAACTGCCGACTTTGTAAAAAGATTTGAAAACTACTGTTCAGGCTTCTTGTACACTATTGTTGAAAAAGAAGGAATGATGCAGGGAACAGACCTTGAAGCATTTAAAGAAATTCAAAAGGTAACAAAAAAACCAATAGTTGCCGCTGGTGGAATCACAACAATAGATGAAATTATTGAGCTTGAAAAATTAAATATTTCTTCTCAACTTGGAATGTCAATTTATACA
>CAYJMX010000182.1:0-3192 GCA_964371485.1 uncultured Gammaproteobacteria bacterium
TATAATCAACAGTTCCAATTACTTCGCAAAATGCAGGTGTAGCCATTGCAAATACTAACATTGAAACAAGAATTTTACGTAATTTCATAAATTCCTCCATATCTATGCTAGAATTATAACAAATAATTGAATTGAGTCAAAGGAAACCATGCTAATATCTGAAAATATTCATATTATCTCCAAAAGAATAAAACACGGGATAATCAACAAAGACAAAGATTTAATACAGCAAATCGTAGAATCTCAACTTAAAAACAATATTACAACACTTGATTTAAACATTGGACCAGCAAAAGGCGAGCTTGATGATGCTTTCAGTTGGCTTGTTGAAACTATCGATTCTAAATTCAACATTAATTACTCCTTTGACACCACAAGTTTTAAACACATGGAACAAGGTTTATCCATAACAAAAACACCTTCTGAGAGTTTCATAAATTCTACAAACTCTGATGAAGAAAAAATTATTAAATATTGTGCTTTGGCAAACAAATTTGATTGCAATTTAATAGGCCTGACACTTAATTCAACAAATGGCATAGCAAATAACTCATCTGATAGACTCGAAGAGGCTATAAAAATTATCTCTATTGCAAATGAAATTGGAATTGAAAATAAAAAAATATGGATTGACCCTCTTGTGTTGCCGATTAGTGCTGCTCAAGATCAAGCACCTGTCGCACTTGAAACAATAAGAATGATTAAAGAAAGCTTTGAAAATGAAGTGAACACTATTGTTGGGCTATCAAACATATCAAATGGTTCAAATGTTGATATGAGAAGCTATTTCAATTCCGCATTTTTAGCCCTAGCACTAGGTTCTGGGCTTGATGGAGCAATTGTTGATGGTACAGATGCGAAAATAATCAACACATATAATATAATAAAAAATAATTCAATTAATAATGAAATTGATGAATTATATTATAAATTATACACTTCGGCGAAGAATTTTGAAGACATTAATGATATAAAATACAACAATGAAGATAAAGAGCAAAAAATAATATACAAATGTGCGCAAATGATATTAAACGAAGAGATTTATTCTCATAGCGTAGCTTAGAAATGGATAGACAATGAAAAAAAATTACGCAAAAAGAGAACCTAAAGAATTTAATATGATAAGAAGATTCTTCCAATGGCTGACCTGCAGGGGAGTCTATGGAAGTTACTATAGAATTGCCTGCAATTTAAAAATCAAAGGAAAAGAAAATGTTCCTAAAAAAGGCTTTTTTATTGTAGCTGCAAATCATGTCAGTGCCATTGACCCATTTTTACTTGTTGATGCGGTTGGAAGACCAATAGCATACATGGCAAAACAAGAGCTTTTTGAAAAGAAAGTATCAAGATTTTTCTTAGATTTATTAGGCGCTTTTGCTGTAAACAGAGAAAAACTAGGAGTATCTACAATAAAAACAGCACTAGGAATCAAAAAAACAAACTGGGTACTTGGCCTTTTTCCACAAGGAACAAGAGAGCGCGATGGAAACATGGATAACATCACAAGAGGTTTTGCAGGACTAGCCAAAACGCTTAAATGTGACATTTTACCTGTCGGCATAAAAGGTGGCACCTTTAATGAGAGAACTTCATCAGAGAGAAAAATTGAGGTTGTAATCGGGGAAGCAATTCCGTATAATGACAATACTCAAGAAATGATAAATATTTGGAAGGAAAAGATCGAAAAACTTACACAGGAGTAGCTATGGCAGAGAAAAATTACAATAGAAAGAAAGCAAAAGATTTTAATTTTTTAACCACGTTATATCAAAGATACGGGACATACATTATATTTTTACCCATAATGAGATTGTTCAACAAATTCAAAGTAAAAAGGGTAAAACTTGACCCCAAAAGCCAATATATATATGCCCCAAATCACATATCATATTGTGACCCATTTTTAGTTGCAATGACAGTAAAGCCTCGTGTTGCCTTTATGGCAAAAAAAGAACTCTATGAAGCAAAAGGAAGGCTTGGTAGATGGCTTGCAACTAATGTTTCGACGCTTGGCGCATTTGCTGTTAATCGCGAAAAAGTAGAAGTATCAACTATTAAAACATCTCTTGAGGTGTATAAAGCAGGCTTTAGCTTGTGCATCTTCCCAGAAGGCGGAATAAGAAAAAACAAACGTATAGAAGAAATAAACAAAGGCTTTATTGCCATAGCTAAAATGGTCAAAAAAGACATAGTTCCAATCGGTATAAAGGGCCTAGAAGAATACAGCTGGAATATATTTAAAAAGACTAACGTTGAGATTATTATGGGAGAAGTTATCTCATATGAACTTGATGAAGATGAAATTGTAAAATTATGGAAAGAGCAAATCTCAAAATTAACTGGGTATGAAATTGTGTAACAAAAGTGTAAAATTTACGCAATTAAATTTCTTTAGGCGTTTTTCAAAAGTGGAATAAAGGTAAAACTAGTCAGTAGTAACAACAAAGAATGTCTATAGTAAACTCAGCAAATTTCATAAAAACATTATCAGTCTTAAAAGATTCGGGTTCAAGCCTTAACACGGCTTTAATTGAGGTACCTACCACAACTGGAAGAACAGCAGAAAGCTACAAAAGAGGTGGTGCAATTGAGGCATCTGAAAGACTAAGGGAAGAAGTATCTGGCGCCGTTGTATGGCTTTTAGGTGTAAAAGTTTTTAATAAAATTGGCGATTGGGTTGGAAAAAATGTTTTAAAATTAAAAGACATTGAAACAGACATTGGCAAAGATAGCTTAAGAGATTCAATTGACTATATAGATAAAGCAACAAGAAATAAAACCGTTGGCTTTAAATTTGCTAAAGTAATAACAAGTGCCGCACTCGCTTCTGGCTTTATGGGCTTTGTTTTACCTAAAATAAATCAAGCGATTACAAGAAAATCGCTGGATGAAAAAGAAGCTGCAAAAGCTCCAAAACTTAACATAACAATGGACTCATTCTTGGCAAATTCAAAAGAAAAAGAGAATAAAAAATATTCAAACATTTCTTTTGGATCAACAGCAAATCTTGCGAACCTTGCTGCACAAGCAGCATATAACCTTGAAAATAAAGCAGCTTGGAGATTAATTTCAACAGATGCGGGCATGGTGGTTGGTCGTGCTGCAAACTCTAGAAGTAAAACAGAAGCTTTTGAATACACATTTAGAGATGTAAGCTCGATTTATTTCTACACATTTGCAACAGGTCAT
>CAYJMX010000183.1:0-3166 GCA_964371485.1 uncultured Gammaproteobacteria bacterium
TTATATTATTTAATAAATATAAATACGCATCTTTTTTATACAGCCCACTATACTTTGCATATGCCATAGTGGCATAAGAAATGTCTTCTGGCTTAACTTTCTCATCTGCCACTTCAAGTGCCTTATAAAAACACTTTTTAGCTATTGTATTCTCTTTTAATTTTTCATAAACCTTGCCTTTTAAAACAAGTGAATTTGCACTCATAAGGCCCTTTAACATTTCCTTAGCACTTGTATATTGCTCGTTTAAAAATAATGCCCTACCAAGTGCCAGTTTCTCATCTTCTTCAAGTTTTAAGTCCATTTTCTTTAAAATGTTAACGCTTTCAAGCCCATACACACCGTTTGGCGCATATTCAATATATTCTAAAAATAAATCTTTGGCGTTATATGGGTATTTCTCTTTCATTAAAAGCGCAAGCTGATATGATGAGGCCTTTTTGTAATCGCTATCAGGGTAATTATTATAAAGCTTTTTAAATTTTGAATATGCCTTGTTATTTTTTTTGTCTTTTAGATCAAAAAGCGCACTTCTGTATAATGCAACAGGTGCGATGTGTTCATTTTTGGTTATTTTTGCAAGGTGGTTAAACTTTGACTTTGCGGTGCTGTTATCACCAATATTTATAGCGCAAAGCGCTTGTTTTAATAATGAAATTTCATACAAATAAGAGAATCGAGAAATTCTTGCAAAATTATAATATGCATTTTGGTAATCTTTTTTTGACTGAAATTCAAGCCCTTGCTTAAATAATTTATTCGCTCTTTTAGTGTCAAAATGCCCAAACAATGCAAAAACAAATAGTGCTGACATTGCTATGACAAAATATTTTTTCAAATTCTTTTTAAAGTTTTTCATACTAAAAAATTATATCATAGTACGCACTTTGGGGAATAAAATACACAAAAAAGTAACTTATCTTAAAAAACGGAGAGAAAATATGCAAAATAAGGTAAAAACAAAGAAAAATGGACGCACAAAAAACGTTTTTAAATCCTATGCCTCAATAGACAAGGAAATAAAACTTGAAGAGCTGTACAAAAAACAGAGTAATGAAAAATTAAATTTGCGCTAGCTTTTCTAGCTTTAATTTTTGGTCATACTGCATTAAAAGATTGATAAGGTCTTCCAATTCGCCTTCTACAACTGTCCACACGTTTAAGTTATGGTTAATTCTATGATCAGTCAAGCGACCTTGTGGGAAATTATATGTACGAATACGCTCAGATCTATCACCCGTTCCAACTTGAGAACGACGCAAGTCTGTTACTTCTTGCATCTGTTTTTGCACTTCCATATCATAAAGTTTTGTTTTAATAATCTGTAAAGCGCGCTCTTTGTTTTGAAGCTGAGAACGCTCTTCTGTACAGAATACCATCAAGCCAGATGGCTTATGCACAACACGAACAGCTGTTTCAACCTTGTTTACGTTTTGCCCACCAGCGCCACCAGATCTAGCTGTTGTGATTTCTAAATCTTCCGATTTTAATTCAACTTCAACATCATCAACCTCTGGCATAACAGCAACAGTAGCTGTTGAAGTGTGTACCCTGCCTTGTGATTCAGTCTGTGGTACTCTTTGCACCCTATGCACTCCTGATTCATATTTAAGTTGAGAATAAATATTTTCTCCACCCTTAACTGATATCACCACCTCAGACACACCGCCTGCTTCGCAATCATTGATTGATAAAATTTTTGTTTGCCAGCCTTTTGAATTGGCAAATTTAATATACATTCTCATTAAATCGCCCGCGAAAATATTCGCCTCATCGCCACCAGCAGATCCTCTTATTTCAAGCATGATATCCTTGTCATCCATTGGATCACGTGGAAGAAGAAGCACCTTAAGCTTTTCTTCATACTCGGCAATTTTTGCCTCATTTGTTGCAATTTCATTATTTAAAAACTCTCTCATAGAAGGGTCTTTTTCGCCATGGCTAAGTTCTTTAGCCTCTGCGATTGCTTCAGATGAATCCTTATAAGCATGGTATGTTTCAACTGTTTCTTCCATTGCTTTTCTTTGTTTCGATAAATCTCTAAATTTATTATAATCTGCAATAACATCAGGATCAGACAAAATTAAGCCCAATTCTTTGTATTTTTCTTCTATTTGAATAATTTTATCTAGCATATCTTTCATTTTGTTGCCATTCTCCCGCATGATTTGTCTTCATCGCAATATCCAAGGCGCTCGCACTTTGGAACAAGGTGCTCTTTAAGCCAAGGTTCAACCTTTAATACTTCTTTTACCATTAGATTAATTAACAGCCTAATCTCTTGTTGAGCCCTTGTACACAGCCTTAAATTAGCAAGGTGAATAAGTTCTCTTAAATTTAAACTAGCGACTAAAGACGTTGAACACGCATTAGGTAAAATCGCCCTAGCATCCTCTGCTTTAATCCCCGCTTCAACAAATTCGCCATATAATTCTGATACAAGCTTCATGTGCTTTTCAAATTTTTGAGTTAACTCTGGATTTGAAGAAATTGGAGTCGGGATGATATAATCAAATTCGCCTTTTTCTTTAACATATCTTTGAGATTTTTGAGAAAAAGACATGTGTCTGTGGCGAACAAGCTGATGGGTACATGCTCTTGATACGCCAGATATCGCAAAAGAAAGCTGAATGTGTTCTATAGTTGAATAATGTCCAGAAGAAATTACTTTTGAAATTAAAGAAAGCATTTTATCGCTATCTTGAGCTTCTTCAAAAATTACTTCAGGATTAAGCGCACTATAACAAGTTCTACAAGCCGTATAAACTGTTTTTAAAACATTTTCTGGCTTAGAAATCAACTCCACACTTGCTTTTACATTTGGCATTTTAAACTCCCGCTGTTTTTTTAATACTAAAAAGCGGGCATAGTAAACCTGCCCGCTTGAAATTTTTTAAGTTACTTTTTTTCGTAACGCTTTTTGAATCTTTCAACTCTACCTTCAGCGTCAAGAATCTTTTGGTTACCTGTATAAAATGGGTGACATGCGTTACAAATTTCAACTGTAATATCGTCTTCGATAGAACCAGTGTCAATTGTGTTGCCACATACGCATTTTATGATTGTTTTTTTGTAATCTGGATGTATGTCTTTTTTCATTGTACTACCTCTTAAATTTATCTTATAAGAACATTATATGAACTAAATATTTATTTTCAAGAAATAT
>CAYJMX010000184.1:0-3152 GCA_964371485.1 uncultured Gammaproteobacteria bacterium
TATGCCAAGGTAAAATTTTTAAACGTTAACCCCAAAACCGTTGAATTACTCGGCGCAGTAAGTACTGAAGTGGCATATGAAATGGCACTTGGACTGCTCAAGTATTCTGATGTTTCTATAGCGACATCTGGAATATTAGGACCAAATGGAGGAAGCCAAGAAAAACCTATTGGTATATGCTATATAGGATTAGGATTTATGAAAGATAGTATGCCAATTATCAAGGTCATAAAATTCCAATCAGACAAAGTAAGTAAAGATTGTTTATCAAATAGAATAGAAATTAAAAAAGACATCACAAAAAATGCTCTAAATCTGCTTTGCGACTTCATTAAAGAAAACATAAAGTTGTAAAGAAAAATAAACGGTTTTCCTTATTTTGTAAAATAATGTAAAATGTATTGTAAGTAAGATTATTATAGAACATGAGTAGAAAAAAGAACCTAAAACAACTCATATTAGCAATTGTAATAGGAATAGTAATTGCAGCTATTGCCTATCAATTTATAATGAAATTAAAATTAGAAAATGATAATCTAAAAAAGCAAGCAACTGAAGTTCAAAATGAGGCTGCAGTGCCTACAGCACATAAATACATAACTTTTAAAAGAGATATTAAAGCAGGCGAAGAAATTAAGTCTGATGATATAGTTGAAAAAGATTTCCCTATCGCTATTGATGGCGCTTTAACAAAATCTTACGACACACAAAATCTTGTTGCAAAACAAGACATTAAGGCTGATTTGCCAATTTTAAATTCATACTTTTCAAAAGTTGAAATACAAGAAGACATCCAGCCACTTGAAGGCTTTAGGGCAATTAGTATGGTTGTCCCAAAGACAAATTACTATCCTTATATGACTCAAAATTCTTTTGTAGACATATACTTTCCTAAAAGCAAACTAATTGCTACAAGTATTTTGATTTTAAGTTTAAAAGATTCTAGTGATAAAAAATCAAAAGTTATGATGATGCAGATTAAAAATGAAGATGTGCCGACTTTTATCACGGCTATTACAGAGGATAAACCTTATTTTATTCAAAAAAACTCTGAAGAAATTATGGAATACAAAATAGCCTCGACAATTCCTCAAGTAAAAACTGTGAATGAAGAGGAGATGAAACTTATTAAAGAAGCACAACTTCAAAACGCTCAACTTCAACAAGAGCTTGAAAATTTAAGAAAAAATAAATCAGCGCGCACAATAGAATTTATAGCTGGCGACAAAAAGACGCTAGTGGGGGCGCCACTATGAAAATAAATAAAATTAAATTAATAACAACAATCTTACTTTTTGGCATACTAAACATTGCAAACGCAAACTACCGAGATATGTCTTATGAGGGCATAAACCTTAATGAGTCTTGGGAGAACACACCAAATTATAATCAAAATGATTCTATGGTGGTTAAAAACGCACTTACAGACAAAAACAAAAAACTCAACGCAGTTGTTGGCAAATCTCAAGTGCTCAATTTTGATATTCCTGTAAAAAGAATATCAATAGCTGACCCTAATATCGCCGATATCATTATCTTAACACCTACTCAATTAATGATTAACGGCAAAACAACAGGTAACACAACTGTTATTTTTTGGAGCACAGACACAAACCCTGTTTTTTACAACCTTGTAGTGCAACAAGATGTTGATGAATTCTTAAAAGCGGTTGATTACATTGCACCAAATGAGGATGTGACAATCATCTTTAATGAAAAAGGTGCTGTACTATCAGGTCAGGTGTCTACTACAGCTACTAAAAAGAAAATACTAGATTTAGCTAAGGCTTATAACATTGAACTTACAGATGTATCTGAAAGTAGCGCTAAACAAGTACTTTTAGAGGTAAAAATCGCAGAAGTTTCAAAAAGTTTTACAAGAAGCCTAGGTACAAACTTCTCACTTGGAGATTTATCTGTCACACCATCTTTCCCTACAGGACTTGGAACAGCACAAGCCTTAGTTGAAAATGGAATTAAATATTTCTTCTCAAATGCCTCTGGCAACTTTATTGTTGCCCTGCAGGCCGCTGAAACCAAAGGGGACGCTCAAATTTTAGCAGAACCAAAGCTATTAGCAGCAGATGGAGAAGATGCAAGCTTTAATGTAGGTAATGAAGTGCCTGTGCCATCTTCTGTTGGGCAATATGGCCAAATTGCCTATGACTTTAAACAAACTGGTGTGATATTGAATTTCACCCCGACTATTATGGAAAAATCAAACAGAATTAAATTAAAATTATCACCAGAGGTGAGCGAAATAGACAGAGCAAACGGTGTAGTAGATGCTAACAATGCTGTTGTTGTACCAGGCTTTAAGACAAGAAAAGTGGATACAACAGTAGAACTTATGGACGGCGAAACTCTTGTTATAGCAGGTCTTTTAAACAATACAAGCTCTAAAACTAATAATCAAGTTCCCTTCTTAGGCGACATTCCAATTCTTGGTTTTCTATTCAAACAAGTTGAAGACACCAAAGACGACACAGAATTAATTATATTTATAACACCAAAAATTGTTAATACCCCTCAATCGGAGAACTTGTAATTAATGACAATGAAAATAAATACGGTAATAATTGAATCAGACCCAACTTCAAGAGAGCTAATTAATAGTTATTTAAGAAAAATTGAAGGGATACACGTTGAAGGTGAATTTAGCGATATTATGAGCTCATACACTGATATTGTAGATCTTCATCCTGATTTAATCATCGCCGATATTTCTCAAAATTCTCATTTGACTCTTGATTCTATTGTTAGGCTTAAAAAAAGCGTAAGAAACGTAAAAATCATTGTTGTATCTTATGATTTAGAATCAGAATTAGTTATAAAAGCGCTTAGAGCAGGGGCAAGAGAATATCTTACAAAGCCGATTGTAGAGGCGGATTTTGTTGAATCAGTTGAAAAAATTAAAGATTTAATTTTAGGAAATGTGAATGAAAATAGCAAATGCAAGGTTATAACTACTTTTTCAAACAAAGGTGGCATTGGAAAAACTTCAATCGCTACAAATCTTGCTGTTGAACTTGCACATTTAACAAATGAAAAAGTTGCCCTTGTCGATTTAAACTTTCAAATGGGTGATGTAACAACATTTTTAGATTTAAACCCAGCTTTTGACACATCTTATGTTGTTAATAATCTAGAGA
>CAYJMX010000185.1:0-1664 GCA_964371485.1 uncultured Gammaproteobacteria bacterium
TACAAAGGAATATGTCATATTTGAAAGATTTGTAAAAGAAAACTTCGTATTTTTAAGTTCATTAAACAATGTCATGCCAAGAACAAGTCTTACTCTTGAAGAACAAAGAGGCTTAAGCCTTATGGCATGGAAAAAATGAATTTTTGCTTGAGTGTATTGTTTTTTAATAGATAAAAAATAGCCTAAATACATATGAGCATGGTGATTTTTAGGCTCTAATATTGCAGCATACTTGCACTGTTCAATAGCGGAATCTAGCCCTATTTGGCCATTTTGATGAAGCAGAGTAGCCAATCTAAAATACGCATTAGAGCTTGTTGGGCTTGATTTAATCGCTTCAATGTAGTGTTCAATAGCCCCCTTAAGGTCGTTATTAGACTGTTTTAGGATATATTTTTGGTGCGCAATGTGTGTTTGCCCTAAAAAAAGACTTTTGTCTTTTTTGGACTCTATAGTTGTATTTTCGCGCATTTTTTGCTTGCTCATAAATTTCCTTTAAAAACTGTTTTTATCTATCTCAACGGGGTAATTTTAGGTGCGCTTTAGCCACATTTTACAAATATCCACCATTAAGTTGAAATTTAAATGTATTAAGCCTATTGTCTTATGTTCAAATAGTTGTAGAATTAACAATATATCGAAAAAAGTTAAGAGGATTTTATATTATGGGATTACATATGCAGATTTTAATAGCAGTTTTACTAGGTATTAAAAGGAATTGGCATATATTCTTTGGTCTAATTGCTGGTGTTGCCGTGGGTATGATTTTCCCAGCAGCAGCTTATCCTGCTATTCATAGCGTGTTAAATGTTATCGGACAAGGTTTCATAAGTATTATTCAAATGGTTGTTATTCCTCTTGTTGTAAGTGCCATCGTTATTGGTATTTCAAATATTGGTGATAACAAGCAAATTGCAAAATTTGGTAAAAAGATGATTTTCTATTATCTTTTAATCACAACAATAGCGGTTATCGTTGGTGCGGTGTTAGCGCTTGTATTTAAACCTGGTGTTGGTGCTCAATCTTTCATTAACCC
The DNA here is from genome assembly GCA_964371485.1 of uncultured Gammaproteobacteria bacterium. Taxonomy (GTDB): domain Bacteria; phylum Cyanobacteriota; class Vampirovibrionia; order Gastranaerophilales; family Gastranaerophilaceae; genus CAYJMX01. The sequence continues at coordinate 1,037 of CAYJMX010000185.1, forward strand.
TGAAGTTGCTCAAGAGCTTCAAGGATTTGTGGCAGCCGCGATTGAACATCAAAGAGAGAACATGTCTAATGTATTTTTAAACATGATTCCAAGCAACCCATTTTCTGCATTAGCTAATGGCGAGATGGTTCCAATCATTATCTTTGCTCTTGCTTTTTCTATCGCACTAGCAAAAGTAGGCGAAATCAATCGTCCTGTTGTTTCTTTCTTTGAAAGCATTTTTGCAGCAACAATGAAGGTTACTGATTGGATTATGTATCTTGCAGCTCCTGGTATCTTTGCTCTTACTGCAAGTTCAGTTGCAAGCTTCGGTATTGCAATGTTTGATGGGGTTTGGAAGTATCTTCTTGTTATTATTTTCGGCCTAGGTATTCAAATTTTTGTTGTATATCCAATAATTGTTAAAATATTTTCTAAGGTGCCAATTGATAAACTATATTCAGCTATAACAGAAGCGGTTATGGTTGCTTTTGGTACAGCATCATCTTCTGCGACACTTCCTCTTACAATTACGTGTTGCGAGAAGCGCGGTATTTCAAACAAAGTTTGTTCTTTTGTATTACCACTAGGTGCTACTTTGAATATGGATGGTACGGCTATGATGCAGACTATAGCTGTTATATTCTTA
>CAYJMX010000185.1:1674-3147 GCA_964371485.1 uncultured Gammaproteobacteria bacterium
TTAACTCAAGCATATGGTATTGAATTGTCATTTATAATGGTTGCTCAAATTGCACTTCTAGCTATGGTGGCATCATCTACAGCAGCTGGCATCCCAGGGGCTGGTTTAATTACAATAGCTCTTGTGTTAAATGGAATTGGTCTGACACCAGAGCAGCTTGTTGTAGGTTTCTCATTCCTATTTGCTTTAGAGCGTTTAGTAGATATGTTCAGAACAACGGTAAACGTTACATCAGACGCTGTTGTAGCAGCCATCATTGCTGATAATGAAAATGAAATTAATTACGACCTATTAAACAATCCAGAGGCTCAAAAAGAAATTGTTTAATGAATATAAAAATTGTTGTAGAAGGCAAAATTAAAGAGCCCTATTTTAAATTAGGGATTGAAGAATTTAAAAAAAGGCTCTTTAAAAAAGTAGAAGTCGTTGAGACAAATGACATATTAGAATATGTTAAAAATAAAAACAATGTTTTTATTGTGACCCTTGAAATCGAAGGCAAAATGTTAGGTAGTGTTGAATTTGCCCATAAATTAAGAGAAATTGAAAACTCAGGATGTGCTAATGAAATTTTATTTTTAATTGGAGGAGCACACGGATTAGTAGATGAAGTAAGAAATATGTCCCATTTTAAATTTTCAATGTCAAAGCTTACATTCTTACATCAAGAGGCAGTTTTAATCTTAATCGAGCAAATATATAGAGCATATAGAATATTAAATAATGAACCATATCATAAATAAGGAGTAAAAAAATGAGAGCAGTTGATTTAATCCAAAAGAAAAAAGACGGTTTGGCACACACAAAGGAGGAGATTTATTTCCTAGTTAACGGTTACACTGAGGGGACCATTGATGATTATCAAATGTCAGCTTGGCTTATGGCTGTCTGTTTTCAGGGCTTAAGTAAAGAGGAAACTGCCCATTTAACAAAAAGCTATGTAGATAGTGGTGAAATTCTTGATTTCTCACACATTTCAAATTTTGTAGCTGATAAACATTCAACAGGTGGCGTTGGCGACAAGGTTACTATCGTTTTAATTCCACTACTAGCAGCACTTGGTGTTACAACGGCAAAATTATCTGGTCGTGGCTTAGGTTACACAGGTGGAACAGTTGATAAACTTGATTCTATTCCAAATTTTAACTGTGAATTATCAAAAGATCAGTTTATGGGTCAAATTAAAGATATTAATGTTGCGATTTCTTCTCAAAGCCCTAATTTAACGCCAGCAGATGGCAAAATTTATGCCCTTCGTGATGTAACTTCAACTGTTGATAATGATGGCTTAATTTGCGCTTCTGTTGTATCTAAGAAAATCGCATCTGGCGCTAATTCTATTGTGCTAGATGTTAAATATGGTAATGGTGCGTTCATTAAAACTAAAGAAGATGCTAAAAATCTTACAGATTTAATGATTGAAACAGGCGCATTATTAGATAGAAAAATTGATGCTATTATTACCTCTATGGA
>CAYJMX010000186.1:0-2613 GCA_964371485.1 uncultured Gammaproteobacteria bacterium
GCTATTGTACCAATTAGCGACACTGGAATTGCCACAAATGGGATAATAGACGCTCTTAAATCACCTAGGAATAAATATACAATCATAATTACAAGGAATATCGCTAGAACAATTGCTTTAATAACTTCTGCTATTGACTCCTTGATGAAATCTGTAGAGTCATTAATAATGTCATATGAAATACCCGATGGGAATTTTTTAGATAGTTCTTCAATTTTTTTATTACAGTCTTCGGCAAGCTGTACAGCATTGGCGTCAGCAAGTTGAATAACCTGTACAATAGCGATTGGTTCAAGGTTTACCCTACCAAGATAGTCATAGCTTTCTGAAGCTAGTTCAACCCTTGCAACATCTGATACTTTGATAATTGAACCGCTTGGCAGTGAGCGAACAATGATGTCCTCAAACTCTTCCACTGTTTTTAAATGACCTGATGTCTTTAAGACAATTGTCATATCTTTTTTATTTACAAGTGGCTCTGTACCAATGTTACCCGCTGGCACTTGTGCGTTTTGTGCTTGAATGGCTGCTTGAATTTCAGCGGCAGAAACGTTTAGCGCCGCCATTTTTGAAGCGTCAAGCCATATTCTCATTGAATAGTCTCTTCCGCCAAAAACTGTTACTTCACCTACACCCTTTACACGCGCCAGTTCGTCTTTAATAAAGATTGAAGCGTAGTTTGATAATTCAACTAAGTCTTTTGATTTGTCTTTAGAAAATATTTTATAAATAACAAGACCTGCGCCTTGAGTGGATTCTTTAATAGTTAAACCGTATCTTTTAACTTCATCTGGAAGTCTTGCTGTAGCAAGTGAAGCTTTGTTTTGTACATTTACAACCGCCATATCTGGGTTTGTACCAACTTTAAAGTAAATACTTAGCTGATATGTTCCATTGTTTGAAGATGAATTCATATAAATCATATCTTCAACGCCGTTTACAGCTGATTCAAGAGGTGCTGCAACAGTTGATTCTATTACATCAGAACTGGCACCAGGGTATGATGCTGAAACTACAACCTGAGGTGGCGTGATGGTCGGGTATTGTTCTGTTGGAATGCTTTGAAGAGCAATTAAGCCTGCAAGTGTTATTACAAGCGATATTACAATTGCAAATCTTGGTCTATCAATGAAAAATTTTGATATCATCTTACTGTCCTGCTACCTTTTCGTTTTTCTCAGCTAAAATTTCATTATCTTTAATAATTTTTACTGGATTGCCCTCGATAACTTTAACTGCGCCATTAGACACATATTCTTCTCCAAGGTTAAGTCCACTTTGAATTACCCAATATTCTTTGTATTCCTGTTTTGTTTCTACATATTTTTTTTGAGCTTTCATCTGCTCATCAATTACATAAACATATCTGCCTTTAGAGTCCTGCAATACAGCATCTTGAGGTATAACAATTTCTTTATTCACTTTGTTTGAGAACACTTTTACTCTTACAAAGTCCCCTGGGATAAGCTTGTGGTCTGGGTTTTCAAAAGTTGCTCTTAGGCCGATAGAACCTGTAGTTAGGTTGATTTGATTATCCACAAAGTCTTCAACGCCTTTGTGTTCATATATTTCGCCGTTTGGAAGAGTTATTTCTACTTGAACTTTTTGTTTTGAGCCTTTTTTAGGAAGTATTTCAGAATCTCTCATATCGTTAAATAATTTTGAATCGATGCCATAAGATACATATACTGGATTTGTACTTACAACAGTAGCTAACGCACCACTTTGAGCGCTTACATAGTTACCTTCTGTAACTTGAATCATGCCGATTCTGCCATCTATTGGAGATTTTATTGTTGTATAGTCAAAATTTCTTTGTGCGTCATTTAATACAGCTTGTGCCACTTTAACATTTGCTTGCGCCACATCTCTTTGAGCTAGGCTATCATCATAAGTTGAAATTGCGATGTAGTCTTTTGCAACAAGCTCTTTAGAGCGTTCATAGTCTTTTAGCGCTTTAATTGCTTGCGCTTTAGCAGTTTCTAAATCTGCTTTTGCCTTGTTTAGCGCTATAGCATATTGTCTTTGTTCAATATTAAAAAGCGGTTGTCCTTTTTTAACAAAATCACCCTCTTTAAAGTTTTTATTAATTAAATATCCATCAACTCTTGCAATTAAATCAACTGAGTATTTCGCGCTCACTCTGCCTGTTGTTTCAATTTCGTTTTTAAACTCCATTTGCTGTGCTTTTGAAATACCCACCTTTGGTGTCATCATTTCACCCATCATTTTTCCACGCATCATTGTTCCATACAGTGTAAAACCATATCTAAGTCCAACTAGGGCTGCAATTATTGCAAACGTAATTAATAATTTTTTCTTCATTTTGACCTCAAAATACTCCTCATTACATGCTAGCATGTCAAAAAATATAATCAATTTAATGTAACACTTTTGTATTAATTCTTATATAAACAAAAGTTTAATTTAATTTTAAAAAAAAATGAGATAATTAAAATAGTACAACCTATTATTAAGAGGCTATATATGAAAATTATTGAACTATTTAATACATTAAAGTCTAAAGTTGAAAAAATTGATAAAAAGGCGAAAAATCCTTTTCTAGATTGTGATTACGCGCATAATCCCTTTAAAGGTTCTTTTAAAAGTACC
>CAYJMX010000186.1:2623-3133 GCA_964371485.1 uncultured Gammaproteobacteria bacterium
AAAAGGATAAATAATTTTAAAGCGCAAACTTTGTTACTGGGTCAAAAAACTTGATTTTCATTGGATCAAGTGATAAGTATATTTCATCACTAGTGTTCACATTTGATGCCAATCTTGCTTGAACTGTTTGATTTGCAATTTTAAAGTGAACTATTTTATCTGAACCCAACAATTCTTCAAAAAGCACTTTTGCGCTAAATTTAATTTGATTGAATGGATAGTTTGGCTTACTTTTTTCAACAAAATCTTCTGCTCTTATCCCAACTATTATGTTTTTTAAGCTTCTTGGGTAATTAATTGGAGTTTTAGCAAGGTTCAAAAATATATTGCCAAAATTTAAAAGCCCTTCATCAAGTGTTGCGTTTAATAAATTCATAGGGTGTGTTCCCATAAATGAAGCTACAAAAGTGTTTTTAGGGTTGTTATAAATATTTTTTGGTGAATCAATTTGTTGAATTTTGCCTTCATTTAATACTACAATTTTATCGCCCATAGTAAGCGCTTCAGTTT
>CAYJMX010000187.1:0-3046 GCA_964371485.1 uncultured Gammaproteobacteria bacterium
AACACTTAAAAGGTGCCTCAAAAAGCATAATATCAGGCAACAAGACGCTTTTTTTATACTTCTTATTAACGCATCCCTTGAAATAAAATATTTTTGAATTATTTGTAATCCTTTTTTTTCTCTTAAATAAAGAAAATAAAGAAAGCATAGAGAGCTTTAATTTAAATAAAAATCTTGAATTTAAAAATGAAGACAATAAAGAATTTTTTTTGTGCAAATGAAACACGCGTTGAGAATTGACCGATGAGGGACAGTTATTCAAGCATTTTTCACAATTCAGGCACATATCGATAGTATTTTTAGAATTTTTGCTTGGTTTTAAAATATTTTTTTCAAGCCCTAAAATCTGCATCAACTTGCCTCTAGTACAAGCATTTTCGCTTTTCTTTATATCATAAATGGGGCATACTTGTTGGCAAAGTCCGCATCTTGAGCATTTATTTATATTCTCTAAAATTTCATTTGAATTCATACTTGTAGTATAATCTAATTATGAAACAAGCTCAAACACTAGTTGAAATAGTTGTCACAATGGCGCTTTGCGCAATAATTGGCATCGTTCTTTTTAACCAGTTTAATGACAGGGGCAAGGAAATGTTATCCAATTTTATTCTCAAAATGAACAATGACGATTCTTATTCAATGCCACCAATGACGCAATAAGGGAAAAAATGAAAAGCGCAACGTATAAAAATAACAAAATAGAAATAATTGAAACAAATAAGCCAGAGCTCAAAAACCAAGGGGCGATTGTAAAAGTCATTGGCTGTGGACTTTGTGGCTCAGATCTTTTAAAAATTAAAAACAACGAACAAAACCCAACTTTAGGTCATGAGGTTGTGGGTGAAATTGTTGAACTAAACACTGAACAAGATTTTAAAATTGGGGATAAAGTAGCTTTTGGACACCACTACCCCTGTTTTAATTGCGAATACTGCAACATTGAGGCGTATTCTATGTGTAAAATATTTAAAAACTCAAACATTTTCCCAAATGGTTTTAGCGAATATGTTTATATAGATGAAAATCATTTAAGATACACAGTTTATAAAGTTCAAGAAAATCTTCAAGATGACGAATCTACAAATCTTGAACCACTGGCTTGTATTGTGCGCTCGATAAGACGCGCAGGATTTGAACAAGAGAAAGACAATTCAAATAAGAGTGCGCTTGTTTTAGGACTGGGCTTTATTGGAATATTAACAGCACAGGCGCTTAAGGCGTATGGAGTTGAAACATATGGCTTTGATATCAATCAAGACAGAATGGAATTTGCAAAAAAATATAATGTTGAATTTAAAGAGCAAAAGTTTGACACAATTTTTATGTGCTCAGGCTCCTCTAAAGCTATAGATACGGCGCTTAAATCAGTAAGAGATGGCGGGAAAATTATCGTCTTTTCATCAATAGAAAATGAGGATGGTTTTAAAAATAATGATATCTATTTTAGAGATTTATCAATAATAGCAAGCTACTCACCATCTATGCTTGATTATAAAATTTCAAACGAACTGCTATCAAAGAAAAAGGTGAACACAAAAGGGATTTCAACACACTACAGCCTTGACAATTTGTCATTAGCGGTTGAAGATGTAATAAGTTCAAAAACACTAAAGGCATACATAACACTATGAAAAATAAAGCAGTAAGATATTACGCGCCAAAAGATATAAGATATGAAGAAATTAACATTGCACCACTAAATGAAGGAGAAGTGCTTGTTAAAATTGAAGCAGCGCTTACTTGTGGCACTGACGTAAAGACACTTAAAAGAGGACATCCTGTTCTAATAAAAACAACCCCGTCAGGTTTTGGACATGAGTTATCAGGTACAATAGTGCAAGTCGCAGATGATGTTCAAAATTTTAAAGCAGGTGACAGGGTAGTTGCGGCAAACAGTGCGCCTTGTGGCGAGTGTTTTTTTTGCAGAAAAAATGAAGAAAATTTATGCGAAAATCTTAATTTTTTAAATGGGGCATACGCACAATATATAACAATTCCAAAAAGGATTGTTGATAAAAATTTATTAATAATTCCAGAAGGTGTAAACTTTAAGCAAGCTGCCTTTTGTGAACCGCTTTCAAATGTGGTGCACGGGATAGAGCGAACGCCAATTAAAAAAGGGGACACAGTTGGAATAATTGGAATTGGCCCAATTGGACTTTTATTTGCAAGACTGGCAAAATTAAAGGGCGCAAGGGTTATTGCAATGGGCAGAAACCCATTAAAGCTTAAAATGGCAAAAGAATTTGCACAAGTGGATGAAGTTATAGACTTAAAGAAATATCCAGATCCAACTGACATTATTTTATCTATGACAGAAGAAAATAGAGGGCTTGATGTTGCAATTGAATGTGTTGGCTTACCTGAAATTTGGGAAAAAATGTTCAATTTAGTTAGAAGAGGTGGCGCCGTGCATCTTTTTGGAGGTTGCTCAGCGGGCACTACGGTTAACTTTGATACAAAAAAAGTGCATTATGACGAGATAAATATTATAAGCGTTTTTCACCACACGCCAAAATATTTCAGAGCAGCGCTTGATTTGATAGCTTCAAATGAAGTGGACGTTGAAAAATTAATCACAAAAACCATGCCTATGAAATATGCAAAAAAGGCACTTGAAGAGCACTCTGAGGGCTTGGCGATTAAAGTCCTGCTTGAAAATTAATTTAATATTGACTTAAAATCTTGAATTGGTATGATTTAACTTGTGATAATTAAATATCATATGCCGCGTTAGCTCCCTTAGTGGAAGCGAAGCGAAACGGAGTTCAAAATGTAGAGCTTGCTCTTCCAACTCCGGTGACAATTAAATATCATATGCCGCGTTAGCTCCCTTAGTGGAAGCGAAGCGAAACGGAGTTCAAAATGTAGAGCTTGCTCTTCCAACTCCGGTGACAATTAAATATCATATGCCGCGTTAGCTCCCTTAGTGGAAGCGAAGCGAAACGGAGTTCAAAATGTAGAGCTTGCTCTTCCAACTCCGGTGACAATTAAATATCATATGCCGCGTTAGCTCCCTTAGTGGAAGCGAAGCGAAACGGAG
>CAYJMX010000188.1:0-390 GCA_964371485.1 uncultured Gammaproteobacteria bacterium
CAAACAAGGGTTAATTCCTTATCGCCATAGTGGGTATTAATTTCTTGAGCAAGCTCTTTAATTCTTGCATTTAATTCTTCACTTGATACTAAAACTTTTAATTCTTTATCCATGTTATCTCCGAAATTTTTACCCTATATCTTTTGTAATCTTCTAATTGATACCTTTATTATACACAAAATATTATTATTTTGAGAAATAAAGCTAGCCTTCTTCTTTTTTTACCTCTTTTTTATAAATAAACTCTTTTGATTTCTCTAAAAATAAATCAGAATTTAGTGAAATTCTTTTTTTATCACTCTTGATAAAATCTAAATACATCTTAACTCTCTTATAATCACGATACTTTAAATCGCTTGATAAATAATCATTTAAAATTTCAAGTTGCAT
>CAYJMX010000188.1:460-1708 GCA_964371485.1 uncultured Gammaproteobacteria bacterium
AAACTCTTTAAGTATTATTTTATCACCCGTAATAACTTCAGATTTCGCACGCCCAAGGGCATCTTGCACTATTTCATATTGCGATTTTATCAACAAAGAATTTGTGTATAAATTATTTACAACGTTTGGATTAATCTCTAAAAGCTTGGGTAAAATTTCTTTTCTAATGAAGTTTCTTTTGTAATTAACATCATCATTTGAGCTATCAAAAACACAAGGAAGGTTGTTTGTTTTTAAATACCGCTCAATTTCATCTCGAGAAAAATTCAAAAGTGGACGATAAAAAATATCTCTTACTTGCCCGATAGATGAAAGCCCTTTTAATCCAGCGCCTTTTGCCATACGATATATAACATTTTCAGCTACATCATTTTTATTGTGTGCTAGAAAAATGAAATTTGAAGACAATTTTTTAGAACAATTTTCAAAAAAATCATATCTTAAATTGCGGGCGTTTTCCTCAGTAGGAACAGCGCCATCGGGCAATTTTTCGCTATAAAATTCCACGCCTAGACTATTTGAAAATTCTTTTACAAATTTTTCATCTCTATCTGATTCTTCACATCTAAAATTATGATTCAAATGAATGGCTACAACATTGCACCCTAGTGACTTTAAAACATGCAAAAGGCAAACGCTATCTGCCCCACCAGAAATAGCACACAAAATTTTTCCTTCGATTTTATACTCAGATAAAAAATTCTCTACGCTAGATAAAATATCGCTCATTAAACCTCTTCAACGCTTTTTACAAGGTCTTTTGCAACTTCAAGAGCATCATTAAACGCCAAGCCCTTTACCTTGTTTCTAGCGTATGTGCCAAAAGCAAGCGCTAGTGGACTTACATCAAGCTCTTTGCATATTTTTTTTGTATGCTCGTTTACACCACCACTAACGATAATTTTTTTCTCATCAAAACCCTGTTCTTTTAAATATTTTGCAAATTCAACAGCCTCAAGGCTTGAATTTTTATCACAAGATGCCAAATTCATAGAATTTCCATCAGCTTGAACATAAAAATCTTTATTATTTTTTGCAACCAATTGCGCTTTTTTAATTAATTCATAAGCTGCAGGGTGTGAGAAAAGCTTTGAAGAGATACAAAAACTCACAACACCAGAGTATTTTGAACAAATATATTCTAAATTATTTAAAATCAATTTTTCATCTAAAACAGAAGCGTGCAGTTCCACGCAGTCAATTTGGGCTTTTTGTTCAATTAGTTTATCAAACTGGGCAAAATAGTTT
>CAYJMX010000188.1:1718-3035 GCA_964371485.1 uncultured Gammaproteobacteria bacterium
CCAATGCACAAGTCTTCAATTACTTCAAAATCTCTAATAGCATCTTGCAGGCAATTAATTTCGCACTTTTTACACTTTTTGCACTTTTCTTTTATGATTCTAGATTTTTTACCATGCGCGTCACCCTTAGATGGAATGCTGACACAGCACTTGTAGTCTGATTTTTGATAGCCATACTCACTAAGCGAGTCACATAAAATATCATACATAAACGGTGACACATCAAACATCCAAACATTGGCGCCAGCAAAAACCCTTACTAGTTCCTTGATGTTTTGAATATTGGAATTGCCAAGTGCACAAATTAATTTAAACATTAATCCGGTAAATCACCTTTTACATCAGCTACTTGAGCGCCATCAAGTTCAAATGTCTTACAAAGTGCAACCATTGCCGCCTTTGCAAATTTCTTTTCAACTAAACAGCTAATTTTAATTTCAGAAGTAGAAATCATTTTTATGTTAATGTCTTCTTGCGCAAGAGTTTGAAACATTTGAGCTGCAATACCAGGTCTATCTATCATGCCAGCGCCCACTATTGAAACCTTTGCAATATCTTCATCAATATAAATATTTGAAGGATTCATAACTTCTTTTACTGAATTTGTAATGGCATCAAACTTTTCAACATCTGCCTTATCGATAGTAAAGGCGATATCGTTAGTGTTTCCAACGCTTCTTGCGTAAGATTGAATAATCATATCAACACTAAGATTTGATTCAGATAATAAATTAAACAATTTACTAGCATTACCAGGTTTATCAGGCACATCACAAATCACAACTCTTACTTGAGAGCTATCACTTGCAACACCTGTAACAGGTTTATGTAATTCCATTTCATCTACTCCTATAATTAATGTTCCTAAATCGTCTAATTTAAAAGAGCTTCTAACTCTCATTTTTACATTACAAAGTTTTGCCGTTTCAACAGAACGAGGATGTAAAACATTCGCCCCAACGCGCGCTAATTCAAGCATTTCTTCATAAGAAATTACATCCAGCTTTTGTGCTGTTGGCACAACACGAGGATCTGTTGTATAAACACCTTGCACATCAGAATAAATATCACATCTATCTGCGCCGAATGCTGCAGCAAGCGCTACAGCTGATGTATCTGAACCGCCTCTACCTAAAGTGGTGATCTCATTACATTCTGTTATTCCCTGAAAGCCTGCAATAATAACTATTTCATCATTATCAAGATGCCCCATAACGCGCTCTTTTTTAATTTCAACAATTCGAGCACGCCCATGGTTAGGTTCTGTCATAATTCCAACTTGCATAGCATTTAAACTTACAGCCTTGTGTCCTTGCT
>CAYJMX010000189.1:0-1500 GCA_964371485.1 uncultured Gammaproteobacteria bacterium
AATTTTATTTCTATAATCAATATCACGCGTATTTTCTTCAATTTTATCAGCCAGATAAATAACCTTGTCAAAAGTAGTCATATTAAGCTTTCCAACCGTATGACAATCAATGGCACTTAATATTTCAGCATCACAAACATTGTATATTTCTTTAGCAAAATGCGCGCCTACTTTGGCATGCAAAGTTTTATAGTTTAAAAATTCATTCTCATCATAAACTTTTAATTCATTTTTTAAAATATCAACAAGTTCATCATTACTTTTGCACTTAGCGCAATCGTGTAAAAGCCCAGCTAAATATGCCTTATCAGCATCTAGATTGTACTTTATAGCAAGTTCATAAGCACATTTAGCGGTGCCTAGAGTGTGAGAATATCTTTCTTCAGTTAATATTTGCTCTAGTTTTTGTTTTATACAATCCGTATTCATTAATATACCTATCTACATTTGGATGAAGCAAATCACAAGCCGATTCGCCATTTAGAAGTCTTTCGCGCACCATATTAGAAGAAATATTTATAAAATCAACATCTGCTACTTCAAAGTTGTATCCTTTTGATTTTAAATGTGAAAGCGCTCCTGTAACGCTGAATTTAGTGTCACGAGGGACGACAATAAAATTAGTATTTTCTTTTAAAACGTCAGTTTTCATCCACTTTTCAATGCCAAAAAACGCATCGTAGCCAATAACATAATTAATTTTATCAGTATTATCTCTTTTTTTAAGTTCTAAAATAGTGCTGTAGCTGTAACTAGGTGCTGGCAGGAAAAACTCCACGTCAGAAACATTTTCTTTTCCTACGGCTTCAATAAGCATATCTAGCCTATTTTTAGGGGTGACATCCAGCTTAAATTTATGCGGAGGAGTGTATGAAGGAACGAAAATAATATTGTCAAAACCAAACTGTTCTTTGATTTTGGCTGCTACTTCCATATGACCCAGATGAACTGGATTAAATGTCCCAAAAAAATAACATTTCATAATTACTATTATTATAATACAATAAGTGTATTATGCACAGCTTTGACTCACTAAGTTTAAAATATTTTTTACATTTGAATTATGACTATTTGAAAAATTCAAGCGTACAAAAGGTTCAACAACCTTCAAGGCGAGAATTTATATTAAGCTTAAGAAACAATTCTCAAACAAAAAAGCTTTATATAAATATTAACCCAAAATATCCTCACGTTTGTTTTTTAAATGAAAATACTTTTCAAATGCGAGATTTAAAAATCCCAAAAAGCCCTCCGATGTTCTGTATGCAACTGAGAAAATATGTTGAAGGATCAAGAATTAAGGAAATATGTGTTGTTGATTATGAAAGAATTTTAGAGCTATATTTTGAAGTTTTTGATGAAATAGGACAACTTATAAAAATCGTTTTGGCTATAGAAATTATGGGCAAACATTCAAATGTGATTTTATACAATCAAAAAGATAAAAATATTCTTGGCGTGGCGCATAATATTTCAGCAGAGAAAAGCTCGTATAGAGAG
>CAYJMX010000189.1:1510-2999 GCA_964371485.1 uncultured Gammaproteobacteria bacterium
CCCAAGCAATATAAAACTGACATCTTAAAAACAAGCTATGGAACGTTTTGTACTGTAATTGACGGGAAAGAAAATTTAACAGATACAATTTCAAATCATTATTTCTATTTTTCAAAACCAATAGCACAAAAGGTTTCATCCATTTCAAATAATAATGAGGAACTATTTAAACACCTGCAAGAAACAGCAAGCTTCAACAACAATGTTGTTGAAAACTTTTGGGGCGAAAATGGTTTTAATCAATCTCTTGATGAATATTTTGCAAATCATATCTTTAAAGACATATTCAGTTTAAAAAGTTCAAATTACAAAAGAATTGTTAAAAAAGAAATTAAAAAACTAGGTGCAATCTTACAAAACAAGCCAGATGAGAAAAAGGCATTGGCACACAAAGAAAAAGGGGATTTAATTTTTCAATACATCTATCTTTTAAAAGGTGGCGAAAAATGCCTCAATACTCCTTGTGGCAAACAAATAGAACTTGATGAAAATATAAACGCCTCGCAAAATGCTCAAAATTATTATAAACTATACTCAAAAGCAAAAGGGGCTTATGATTATCAGCTTACAAAGTACGATGAGGGCGTTATTAAGAAAAATTATTATGAAGAGATTTTATTCAACATAGAAAATTCTAATACCTTTTTTGAACTTGAAGAAATCGCTTTTGAACTTGAAAAAATTGGACTTTTAAAAGAAGTGCAAAACAAAAAAGAAGAAAAAGTACAGCTTGAATTATTTGAGTTTGAAAATTATGAAATATATTTAGGGAAAAATAATAAGCAAAACGATTACCTTATTTCAAAGTTCTCAAAACCAAACGACATCTGGCTTCATAGTTTCAATTGCCCATCTTCTCATGTTCTTATAAAAATCAGAAGTGACCAAAAAGACCCGCCACCAAGCGTTTTAGAGTATGCAGCTTTACTTGTTAAAAATAATTCTCCAATGAAAGATTCAGGCAAGGCTTCTATTATTTACACAAAACGTAAAAACCTAAGAAAACCGCCCGCTGCCGTGCTTGGATATGTGACATATAAACACGAACAAGAAATAGTAATCTAATTTATTTGTTTGTAATAAAATAAATATAGAAAACAGTTATAAAAGAGGTTAATAAATGCAAGTTTGATATGAATGGCTAACAGAGTTTGTAGATTTAGTTGGAATTACTCCAGAAGAAATCTCACACAAGCTTACAATGAGTGGATTAGAAGTTGAAGAAGTTGAATATAAAAAGCCAATTTTTACAAACATAATCACAGCCGAAATTGTAAAACTGGAGCAACATCCAAATGCTGATAAATTAAGACTTGCGACCATAAACACTGGCGATTCTACAAAAACTGTAGTTTGTGGAGCGCAAAACATTGAAGTTGGGCAAATCATTCCTTACGCTTCAATTGGCTCAAAGGTTTTCTCTAGAAAAACTGGCGAGATTTTTGAACTAACTCCTGCTGAAATTAGAGGTGTAAAATCAGAAGGTATG
>CAYJMX010000190.1:0-2996 GCA_964371485.1 uncultured Gammaproteobacteria bacterium
AAGTATTTTTAAATGAAATATTAGGTGATGTAACTAATTCAATTGGTGCAACAAGTTCAGGGGCTGGTGGTTCTAATGCTGGTGCTCTAAAAGCAATTGAAGAACAACAAGCGGCGCTTGAGAGAATGAAGCTTGATCAAGAACGTGCTGAAATGGAAAGGCAAATAAAAGAACAGCAAGAAAAAATTGAACAAGAAATCCTTGAAATGGAGCAAAAGCAAGAAGAAGCTCGATTAGAGCAAGAAAGGCTTGAACAAGAAAGAATTGAAATGCAAGAAGCTCAAGAAGCAGCTGAACAAGCTCTAGAAGAAGCTCAAGAGGCACTAGAGCAAAAAGAAGAACTAAGCGCTGAAGAAGAAGAAATACTTCAAGAAGCGCAAATGCAAGCTGAAATTCAAGAGCATGAAGAGTCTTTATCTTCAATTTCATATGATGAATTTAGCGAAATTGCAAAAGATGGACTTGGCTCTTTAAAAGCAGGCGATGACCCATTTGAAGCCATTGAAGCTTTAAGAAGTGAACACGGTATAGAGCTTTCTTTCTCTGAATTAAGCGAATTGCTTGAATTATATGAAACAAAGCTTAAGGAATTAAAACCTGAAGAGTCATAGATGATTTAAAAGTTGATTGAAATATATTTATCAGAAAGGAAACACTTAAGATAAGTTAAAAAATTAGAATTTAATATTTAAAATGCACCCTTTTATTAAGATTAATCGGGTGCATTTATTTATATATTTTTTATTTAAGCACAAGGGCAGTTATTGTTTAAAAAAAATTTTTGAATTACCCCTTTAAAATATTGCGAATTCTCAATTCGCTCTAGTTCATTTTCAAAAGTTTTAATAAGCTCTTGTTTTGTAGCTTCATCGCAAAAGGCGTGCTTTACACCATTCAATACGATTTGTCTTATTGTATTCCAATCTTTAATAATAGAGTGTTTATATAATCTATCATATTCTTTTGAAATTTTTGTATTAAACATAGTAGCATCATCAGAGCACAGTGTTATTGGAATATTGTGAGCAAGCATATTTTTAATTGGGTGAGTATCGATACTCTTAGCGCTCAATGTCGCGACATTAGAAGATGGAGACACTTCAATTACAATATTATTGTCTAATATTTTTTGAATTAATTCTGAATCTTCAGTGGCATAAAGCCCGTGCCCGATTCTTTTTGCGCCAAAATCTATCGCTCTAATCATAGCTTCTGTAGCGCTCATTTGTTCAGAATTTTGTGTTTCACCAGCGTGCATGGTAATTTTAAGCCCGTTTTCTCTTGCGTAATTTAACGCTTCAATGTGCCTTTCAATCGAGAAATTAACCTCATCGCCTACAAGATCAACACCTACAACATCACCATATTTTTTTGCCCAATCAACAGCAAGTTTTGTGTCTATATATGCTGTTTCTGTTGGCTTGTGACGCTCTATGGCGTATATGTATTTTACAATTTGTACAAAACCTTGCTCTTCAAGTTTTTTTCTAGCACTCTCTACGCCGTCTCTTACAGCTAAAAACATTTTTTCTCTTACTTCAAGCTCTTGTTCTTCATTTTCAAATTCCATAGGTGCAATCTCGCAACCTGCAATTTTTAATTCAAGATATCTAACATTATCTTCTGCCGCCTTTAAGCAAAGCGCCTCTGTGAATTGGGACAATGTGTTTTCATCCTGTACAAGTTGAGCTATAGTGTCATAGTAATTTACAAAGTCCGTTAAATCGTCATAAACCTCTCTTGGGGCTGTTTCTTTGGCGATTTCATTTTCCTTAAAACCTTTTTTTCTTAAATATTCTCTTATTTTATAAATAGGATAAGCACCCGCAAGGTGTGTGTGCAGTTCCGCTTTTGGGAGTGCTCTAAATAGGGTTTTAATGTCGGGATGTAAAATGTTCATAGTCACCTTGTTCATTTTTGTAATTTTATCTATCTTACACAATTTTACAACTTTTGTAAAACGTTTTCTTGTTTTTGTGTTTCTTTTAATACGTATTCTATCGCCTCTTCTGGCGTGTTTGCAATAAAAAATGTTTCTCTGTAACCATCTCTTAAAAAGCCTTTTTCATAATATTTTTCAAAAATTTCAAATAGTGGGGTAAAATATTGATTTGTATTTAAAAAGACTATCGGCTTATTGTGCAGATGTAATTCTTTTGTAGTTATCATTTCAAAAGTCTCTTCTAATGTTCCAAGTCCACCAGCAAGCGCTATAAAAGCATCGGCGCGCTCTTCCATAATGGCTTTTCTCTCTCGCATAGTTTTTGTTATGATAAGTTCATCACAACCCTTGTGGCACTTTTCAATGTCCACCAAAAATTGTGGCATAACCCCTGTGATTTTAGAACCCAGCTCTTGCATTCTTTTTGCTATTGCAAACATCGGTCCAACTTTTGCTCCACCATAAACAAGGCCCAAGTTGTTTTTAAACATAACATCAGCAAGCTTTTGCGCTTCTTTAAAATATGACTCATCAACATTATTGCTTGAAGAACTATAAATGCATATTTTTTTCACTATCGCCTACTTCTTTGTTTCATTCTGTTTTATAATTAGCCCTTTTGTGAATTGATATGTTCCGTGTAGGCCAATTGCTGAGGCTAAAATATTCACTGCCGTCTTTATGCCACCAAGGGTTTTATTATTGTTTGTATTTTTAATAAACGAGTTCATTGTGCCGATAGATGTCGCTATCATAAAGCTCATATAGCCTTTATAGATATTTCTTGGCACAGTCACTGTGTCGTTTAAGTCTTCTTTTTTAACAAACTTATCTACAAAGCTGTCATATGCCCCTTTTGGTGTGCTTTGAGTTGTTGTGGCGTGAGGGGCTTGAGGAGCTTGAGGGGTTTGATTTATTTTATTTAAAAAAGCACCATAAATGTTTTTTTGTTTATCATTAGCGTTAATGTTTATATTATTCATAAAAATCTCTCTTATTATTTTATTGTTGCTATAACAACCCTAAATCTTTTTTTTGAACCCCTTATTTTTCT
>CAYJMX010000191.1:0-2986 GCA_964371485.1 uncultured Gammaproteobacteria bacterium
TTTGCAAGCACTATGAAATAGATCCAGACGCTTCTTTTAAGTCACTTTCGCCAGCGCAAAAGGGGATAATTTTATACGGAAATGCTGATGAGCGCATAAAAATGAAATATGCTGATTTTGGCACGAAAAATTATCGCACCCATTATATGGCTTATCAGGGCGTTATTCCTTATTTAACAAAGAAGTACGAGGGGTCAGATTCTGATTTAGTTCGCTCTGAAATTGCAAAATATATGAGCGCTAATGTCTGCAAGGCTTGTTCTGGCGCTAGATTGAGCCCATTTGCTTTAGCTGTAAAGTTGAATGGTAAAAATATTTTCGAATTCTGCCAAATGCCAATAGATAAAGCGTTTGAATTTGTTGAAGAACTATATTTGTTATTAAATGAGTTTAAATTAACCATTGCAAAACAAGTGCTTGATGAGGTTCGAGCTCGTTTGAAGTTTTTGCTTGATGTGGGTTTAAAATATCTAAACCTAGCGCGTTCAGCTGGCACATTGTCTGGTGGAGAGGCGCAAAGAATACGCCTTGCAACACAAATCGGTTCTGGTTTATCTGGTGTTTTGTATGTTCTTGACGAGCCTTCTATTGGATTGCATCAAAAAGATAATGAAATGCTTATAAAAACTCTTGTAAAATTAAGAAACCTTGGCAACACTTTAATTGTAGTTGAACACGATGAGGACACCATAAGAAGTGCTGATTACATTGTTGACATTGGGCCAAAAGCTGGTACTGAAGGCGGCAAAATCATCGCATCTGGTACAATTGAAGATATTCAAAATGCAAAAAAATCTATTACGGGTAAATATCTAAAAGGCGAAAAAGAAATACCAATTCCAAAAGTGCGACGCGCGGGCAATGGGGAATTTTTAAGAGTTAAAAATGCACATTTAAATAATTTAAAAAATGTTGATGTCGATTTACCACTGGGGAAAATCGTTGCTATAACAGGTGTTTCAGGCAGCGGAAAATCAAGCCTTGTAGATGATTTAATTACAGAGTTTGCATATCACAAGCTTCGCTCTAACCGCCCAAAACCAATTGGTATAGATGATATTGAAGGTTTTGAAAATATTGACAAAATTGTATCGGTTGATCAAAGTCCAATTGGACGCACACCAAGGTCAAACCCTGCTACATACACTGATGTCTTTACTCATATTCGTGATTTATTCTCGCAAACAAGTGAAGCGAAAGTGCGTGGGTACAAACAGGGGCGTTTTTCTTTCAACGTTAAGGGTGGAAGATGTGAAAAGTGCAAGGGTGATGGCGTTTTAAAAATTGAAATGAACTTCTTGTCTGATGTTTATGTGAAGTGCGATGTCTGCAAGGGTAAAAGGTATAATCAAGAAACCTTGGAGGTTAAATATAAGGGTAAAAATATCTCTGATGTGCTTGATATGACAATTGAAGAAGCGCTTGAGTTCTTTAAAAACATACCGCGTATTGCCTCTCGTCTTCAAACTTTGTTTGATGTGGGTTTGGGCTATGTGAAACTTGGGCAGAGTGCTACAACATTATCCGGTGGTGAGGCACAAAGGGTTAAATTAGCGCTTGAATTAAACAAGCGTGCTACCGGTAAAACGCTTTATTTAATGGATGAACCTTCCGTTGGTTTGCATTGGTATGACATTGACAAACTGGTTAAAATACTGCACAAGCTAGCTGATAGCGGAAACACGCTTTTAATTATTGAACATAATTTAGATATCATAAAATGTGCTGATCATATTGTTGACCTTGGCCCTAATGGTGGCGTTGACGGCGGCGAAGTTGTGTCTTGTGGTACACCAGAACAGGTTGCAAAGTCAAAAAAATCACACACTGGTAAATATCTTAAAAAGATTTTAAAATAATTTAGAAGTGTTTTAAGTTTGAAACAGAACTATCAAGCGATTTTACGCCGTTTTTTGCAAAGTCTATTTTATAAATAGCATTTGTTCCAATGTGCTCAACTTCAAGTATGTGTCCTATTCCAAAGGTTGGATGAAACACTCTTGTACCTGCTTTAAATGTTCCTAAGTTGACCGTTGGCGCTTGCGCTTGTGGGCTTTTTGCCATTGCCTTACATCTTGCAATAACATCTGCCATGCTTTCTTTTGGCTCTGCTTTTTGTTGTTTTTTTTCAACTATAACTTTATTTGGCGTTCTTTGTACGCTTGATGTGCCTTGTGCTGCTGGCTTTTTATAGTTTTTTAAACTGGAAGCTAGATTGTTGGCTGATTTTGACGCACTTTGCGAGTATGAATTATTTGAACTTTGTTGTTCTTTAATTTTTTGTGCTGCACCTCTAAAGCTAGATATTGCCTTATTGTAGTTTGTTGTTTCTTCATATTTTGTTTCTGATTTAGCACTTGTTGAAAGCATTTCAATAAGATTTTCTGGAATTTCAGCTAAAAATCTGCTTTTTTCAAAGAATTTAACATCTTTATATATCATTCTTCTTTGAGCGTATGAAATTAAAAGCTCATCTTTTGCCCTTGTAATCCCTACATACATAAGTCTGCGCTCTTCTTCAAGTTCGCCTTTGCCTGCTTCATATCCAATAGAGCGAGAATGTGGGAACATTCCATCTTCAAGCCCTACAAGATAAACAGTTTCAAACTCTAGGCCCTTTGCAGCGTGAAGCGTCATCAAGGTAACAGATTTTTCTTCCTCGTTTAAAGAATCAATGTCGGATACAAGTGCTACTTGAGATAAGAAATTGCCCAAAACGCCTAAATCATCCTCATCATCAAGTACAAAATCGTCCTCTTGGAATTCTTGCACAACGTTTATAAATTCCTGTAAGTTGTCGATATCGCTTTGCGCTTCAATTGTATTTTCATCCTTTAGTGCTTTAATATAGCCTGTTTTATCTAAAATCAAAGCCACAAATTCTGATAATTCAATGCTTCCTTGAATTCTTATAAAATCGTTAATTAAATCTCTAAAGCCTTTTAATTTTTCTTTGGTCTTTGCGTTAAATTCATCATAAATATCA
>CAYJMX010000192.1:0-2977 GCA_964371485.1 uncultured Gammaproteobacteria bacterium
CCTCTTGAAGTTTTTGCTCCTGATACTGCTCTTATTATTTTAGAAAAAGCAAATCCTCATAATATTATTAAAAGAGGTTTATTTACAAACTCATTTGACAGAGATACTCCACTTAGCGCTAGAGAGATAATAAGCTATTCTCACGCTAATGATCAGACATGGAATGAAATTATAAATAGAGAGCTTTTAAGCAGTAAATATGGCAAAGACACGTATTTTTCACTAGATGATATTAATATAATGTTGCAAGCTGACGACTACAAAAGTATAAAGCAGCTTATGGAATCCTCAGATGTCGAATTATATCAAATTGCAAATCCAGCAAATAAGTTCCCAATAGACGCTTTTCTTGTTGATAACTTTAAAAGAAGAGGACTCTTGCAGAGTGAATTTGAAGGAAAAAACCTTGGATTTAACACAAGGGGTAATTTGGCAGACCTTGATGATTTCAGATTTGAACAAGCAAAAAAGCTAATTCATAGAGAAGACTTTAATCACCTAATATTTCAAGACTTTATCCACAAAATGCCAATACAAGGATGGAAAAATATTGAAAAAAGAAATTTGTTAACTTCTGACTTTGAAAGACAAAAGCCATTCAGCATAAGTGACATCTATAATCTTGGAAGATTTAGTGATACTCAGTGGGAATCAATTAAGCCATATATCAGCAACAACTTTAAAAGAAATAACCCGCTTTCACCAAAAGAAATGCTACAAATAAAAGTTGATGAAGCAATAGAGCTTCTAGAATTAGATGACACCACAATTGAAAATATATACAAAAGAAATCTAGCATCTCTTGGCTTTAAAGACGGCAAGTCACTTAGTGGGGATTCTCTAAGAATGCTAGCTGAACTCAGTGATGAAGAATTTGCCAGCTTTAACAACAAAGGACTATTTTCAATTTGGGAAAATGATTTCTCGTACAATAAACTGGTTAGCTTCAACCCCCTAAGAGAGCTCTCCTATATAACGCTCGACAATCTTAAAGAAATACAACATATGCTTGGCAAATTAAGCACAAGTGCCTTATATGAGTACTCAACAGGTAAATCAGACATAGATGATTTGGAAGAAAATATTCAAATGAATTATTTTTCATCCCTTGGTTTTAACAAAGACGTACTTAAAGATATGCTTCAATATGATACCTTTTACCCTGAACACTATTCTTACGATAAAAGAACACTATATAGGGATTACAAAGGATATATAGATAATTCCTACAATCTTGAGGGACAAAATTTAAATATGCTCTTAAGGCTTGTTGAAGATGGTATTGTTCCAAAAAATATTGCAAGAAATATTACATCAAATGGTAAAATGAAACAAAATGTTGTTGATGATATTGAAAAACTGTATCTTGCAAGCATCAACAATATAAGCATAGTTGATGCATTTGTACCAGTTGTAAAAAATGAGGCAGATTTAGAGAAAATTGGCCCAAGTGAAGTTTATAGGGTGCCAGATAATAATCAAACGATTCGAGTTAAGCTCCCTGATGGCAACTCAAAAGAGCTTGATTTAAGCGCTGAAAAGTTTGTCGAACTGTTTCCACCTGTTGAAAGATACTCAATAATGCAAGGTGGCGCAGGTGATTGCTTCTTGTTAACCTCTATCAACTTAATTAATGATAATCCTAACACTAGATATATGCTCTACGACATTTTTAATGAATCTGCGGGCGATATCACAACTGCTAAATTTCCAAACATTGATACAACTTTAACAGATGTCGATCAAGCGCTGGCTGATGTTCAGCTGGCAAATTTTGCAAATAAAAACTTTAAAGCAATACAAGCCATAGAATTATTATATGGCAGGTCACAACAGGATTATTACGTCGAGTCGTATTTTAAAAGCTCAATAAAGCCAAACTTGAGCTTGTTGCAACAGCAACTTAATATTGCAAAATACAATAAGGGCAAAATCCTTATTGACGGGGAAATTATAAAACAAAAAGATATTGAAGCGCAAATTAATGAACTCTTAGATGAAGCATCAGATCTTGCCAGCGGAAAAACAATTTACGCTGATGGCGAAATTATGAGCGTTACAGAAGCCATAAGAAGAGTGAATGACTTTAGCGAAAGCCACTATACGACAGCTGAAGAATATTATAGAGCGTTTGGCGGTACGGCCGCTATGGTAATGCCACTGTTGGGTATGGAAAATGTTGCAAAACTAACACCTGTGGATTTTGTAAATAATATTGAAAGTTTTATTGGTGATGAGTTCTTAATATACAGCGGTACAAATCAGAGCAAGGCTGGAATGGAAAGCGAACTTGATATCGAAAATAACATTGTCTCAAGTCACGCTTACTCTATTTATGTCAGACAAGAAGAAGGAAATGATCCGCAAATAATTGCCATAAATCCTTGGAACTCTTCTCATGAGATAATTTTAAACAAAGAGCAATTCTTGAAACACTTTAGGCACTTACAGGTCGTAAAGCTAAATCAGCAGGGCGTTTAGCAAAAAATACTAGACAAAAAATAAAAAATATTATAGTATTGTATTCAGGAATGGAATATTTGTTGTGATATTCTCAAGAAGAAGTTAGCTCTGCCCCAAATTGTGAGTTAACAGTAGCAAAAAAAAATATTTTTATGTGTTAGGTATATATAACAGGAAAGATGGAAAAGATATGATTCAAAGTGTTATGACACAGTTGCCTCGTAAATTTATGAGCGTTACTAGTTCACCAATATCCCCTATTGCGGATTTATTTACAACAAGACCAGCACAGCTACTGAAGCCATTAGCTCAAGATGTTTTTGAGTCGAATTCAATTACAAGATACTTTGATCCGGACTTTATTTTGTCTCAAATTTCAAAAAATGACAACATTAAAGCAATAGCTAAAAAGTTTGGCTTTGAAGTGGTTCCAAACCTAGAGGAATTAGCTAGTTTAAAAAGCGGACATATGAGCGATGTAGCCAAAAAAGCAGATATGATTATTAACGCATTA
>CAYJMX010000193.1:0-2958 GCA_964371485.1 uncultured Gammaproteobacteria bacterium
AAAATGGCACTTTCTGATACGTATAAGTCTAATGCGGTACTAGAAGAATTGTATGACGCTCAAACAAATGCTGATCTTGATAAAATTGAAAAAAATATCAGAAAAATTGCACAAGAGGACTTCAAGTATGCCTTTGGTAAAACAACTGGCGTGTATAGATACATAAAAAATTCTGCTACACCTGAAATCATTCTTGCAATTGAATCCCTAGAAAAGCGTTATGGTTTTACTATTGACAAAAAAGAAGATGCCATAAAAGATCTTACTAAAAATCCTCCAAAACATTTTGATGGGAAATTATCTTCAACAATTGATGATATAAATGATCGCATATATGATCTTCTTGCAAAAAACATCGATGATACCAGCATTTTACCAATTGTTAAAGAAGAGTTGGAAAATTCAGTTGAAAAGATTTTAAATTCTAAATTACAACTACAATTGGCTGATTTATCTAATGAATCACTTGCTATGCAATTGATCAAAAAATGGATTGATAAAACTTATGATCCAGCTACCGACGCTGATTTTGTAAGAATATTTAGATCATTACAAGAGCTTGATATGCTGAATTTGATAAAATGATAGCTCATATTTCAAACGAAGATCTTGGAATTGAAAAAATAAATGAATTTGACTACATTAATAAAATAAGAAACGCTGATGATGACTTGCAAACAAAACTTGAAGGCTTTGTAAGGGTGTCTGATGTTCACTCTGACTTAAAATTCTCAAGAACTGAAAAATTGTATAAACATGAAAAGTTTGAAAAGAAGCATACGTATGACATCCACCCTAAAGGTGTAGAGCGTACTTTTGATGAGTTGTATTATGAGCTAAACTCTTCAATGTCTAATCTTCAGCTTGATAAAGTTGTTAACAAAAACAAAGATGAGGCATTTAGAAAATACGGCTCTAGACCTGCAATGCCAAAAGTTAATCTATTGAAAGAGAAAAATTTCCAAACTCAAATGAGTTCAATAAAATCATCATTTGATCATATGGCTGAAAATGTTTCAAACCTAAGTGGACTTGCAAAAGTTTATAAAGCGACAGATGTGCTAACTAACCTAAGTTCAAAGTTGCCTGAAAGTGGACCTGTTTCTCAAGACTTAACAATTAAAATCAATAAAGCTCTTCAAGAGTTTGTTGACGCCGATATTAAAGCGGACGAATTTGAACAACTTGTTGATGTTGCAAACGCAGCTATGCAAGTTAAAGAAGCTGATGTCTTAAGTGAATACATAGCTGTTATTGTTGATGAATTTGAAAGTTCAAAAGATGAATTCCCACTAAGTGACATAGATGCTCAAGTTAAAGAGCAAGTACAAATTATAGAAGACACTAAGAAGCTATATGTTGAAGCCAATATTGTCTCATCTCATCAAGGTAGGGTTAAAGAGGCTTTTAATGATATGACAAGAGCGTACCTTAAAGGAAGTGAACAAGATGTCGAATCAGCGTTTGAAAAAGTGTCTGCTTTAATGAAAAAACACCATATCTTAAACCAGCCTGAAGAGTTGTTGAAAGCTTATATAAAAGTTCTAAAGCAAGGTGATAAGGCCGATAGATCTCAAGTGGCAGCATTTGACTCATATCTCGCTGGTGCCTTCTTCGCATCTTCTCTTGTAAGTATGGAATTTACTTTAATGAATGCAGCAAAAAAAGGTAATGAGGCAAAAATTGGTGAAGAATTGAAAGAATTCAAAATTCCAAAAGGTGCACCAGATGCTGGTATCAAAATTGGAACAGATGAAGGACTTCAAGCACTAATTGATACTATGAAATCCTACTCTGGTGAAGAGTTCGACACACTTTGGTTGTTCTTAAATCAAACAGGCTTAAGTGATAGAGCTATGGAACTTGAAGACAAAGACTTTGACTCTCTTGAGATGAAAAATGAGTATCTAAATACCGCTAAAGAAATCGTTGACTTGCGTGTTATCACTCCAATTCTTTCTCAAAAAATCAATGACGCCTTCACGGGAATTGATATGAATGCTGATCCAAAAGCTGTACTACATACAGTATTAACTGAAACAAAGAAAGAATCGAAAAAGCTTGGCGCTACAAAGTTCGGTTATTTGAATATGATTCATAAAACATTCAAAGAGCAGTTTGAACAAACTCAAGAACTAAACCCATCTTTCACGCCGGTTCAAATCCTTGCTGTGATAATCAATCAAATCTTGCCAGCTAGAACCGAAAAATACCAAGGCAATCTGACTAACGTATTTAGCAGAATGCAAAAGGAAATTGAATCGTCTGAAAACTTTGTCAAAGGTCTGCATCTAGATAATGACTCTGAAATGGGCAAGCTAAGGGATGAATACTTGGCGAGACTTGTAGAATTCGGCGAATATACTCACGATGTTGCTCAAGAAGTCGGCCTTTTCCCAGCAACTTAAGAACTTGATGAGTTCGCTGAAGAATACTAAAAGTTAATTAAGAGAAGATAATAACCTAAAAGGTGCTTAATGTTTTAAGTGCCTTTTTTGATGTCTTTCCATGTCTTTTCTTTGTGATAATATAATTTATAATAGATTTAAATGAGTTTATAAGATATGCCAAAAATTTCGGTCGTCATACCTATTTATAATGTTGAAAAATACCTTCGCCAATGCCTTGATAGTGTTGTCAATCAGACTTTGCAAGATATCGAAATAATCTGTGTTAATGATGGCTCTCCTGATAATTGTGCTCAAATTATTGATGAATACGCCGCCGCTGACAGTCGAATAATTGCAATTCATAAAGAAAATGGTGGCTATGGCAGTGCTGTAAATAAAGGTTTGGAGTTAGCCAAAGGTGAGTATGTTGGAATAGTTGAGTCTGATGACTGGATTGAACCGCAAATGTATGAAAGGCTATACAATTCGGCAAAAACCATGAATGCCGATGTTTCAAAGTGTGATTTTACATATTATTTTGGAAACAATAGGTTTATGCCTTGTAATT
>CAYJMX010000194.1:0-2906 GCA_964371485.1 uncultured Gammaproteobacteria bacterium
CTTTTTTATAAGTTAAAGAAACAGCGAGCCCATCGACCTTATATTCAAGTGCTAGCGGAATTTTAGGGCCAAAGAGTGAGATTTGATTAGTGTAATCAACGGTGTCTTTAACAACTCTTTCATACCATTTTATAAGTTCATTATTATCATTAGCATTTTCTAAACTATAGAGCCTATTTTTATGTTGAACTTGTTCAAATTTCTCAGAAATCCCGCCCACACGCTGTGTCGGGCTAGATGAAGTAATAAATTCTGGGTTATTTTTTTCTAGCTCTTCAAGTTCGCGAAACAGCCTATCATACTCATAATCCTCAATTTTTGGGGAGTCTTCAACATAATATAAATGCGAGTGATAATTAATCTCTTCTCTTAATTTTTGAATTTTTTCTTGTATATTCATAGATAATATTTTATTATAAACATATTATGAGCATATTAAAATTATTAAATAAGAAAATGAACAGGGTACTTTTTACAACCCCAAGTCACGGACAAAAAAGCCCATTTTTAGCAAATCTTGATGGGTATTATAAGTGGGATTACTCTGAAATTGAGGGGTTTGACAACTTATCTGATCCAAAAGGTGCGATTTTAATGGCTCAAGGTAGAGCATCTGACATTTTTGGTACAAAAAATACTTTCTTTTTAACAGGCGGTGCTACTTTAGGAGTTCTTGCTGCAATGAAATCTGTCGTACAAGAAGGCGATAGGGTGCTAGTTGCAAGAAATTGTCACAGGTCAGTGTACAACGCGCTTGTTGCAACATATGCTCGTGTTGATTGGCTTATGAGCGAAACAAATAAATACTTTGGGGTATATTCAAAAATTAACCCTCTTGAGGTTGAAAATAATTTAAAATTAAACCAATATAAAGCTCTTATTATAACATCCCCTACTTATGAGGGCATAAATTGCGACATAGAGAGCATTTCAAACATTTGCAAACAATATGGCGTGTATTTAATTGTAGATGAATCTCACGGTTCTCTTTATAATTTTTCTGACGAGTTACCTAGAACCGCTATTGAACAAGGAGCGGATTTTTCTATAAATTCACTTCATAAAAATGCTGGTGCGCCAAACCAATGCGCACTTTTGCACCTGTCTAATAACATAAAAGATGAGTTTGAGTGGAGAAACACTCAAAAAGCAATAAATTTATATAACACTTCAAGCCCGTCTTATCCGCTTTTAGCTAGCATTGAAGCGACGATAGGACATTTGAATTCCAAAAAAGGGCGAAATGAAATTTCAAAATTAATAGAAAATATTGAAAAAACAAAAGCAGATTTAAGAAAAGAAGGTTTTGAATTTTATGATGAACCGAATTCTGATCCGACAAAAATTTTAATGAAACGCCCTGATATTAAAGCCTCAGAGCTATCTCAAAAATTATTTGATGAGTTCGACATTGAAGATGAAATGGCATCAGATATTTCAGCACTTTATTTATGTGGAATAGGCACCACAAAAGAAAAACTGAATTATTTAAAAAATTCAATTAAAAAAGTAAAAGTTTCAAAGATTAATACGCCTATCGAGGCGAATTTTCAACCATTCCCATTTGTAAAATTATACCCATTTGAGGCATTTTATAGAGATTATGTTTTTGTATCAAAAGAAAACTCTCCTCTTAAAGTATCCTCTCAAACAATATGCCCATACCCCCCTGGAATTGGGATTTTATACCCAGGAGAAGCCATTCAAGAATGGCATTTGAGTTATTTAGGTGATGATGTAGGAGTAATTAAATGAAAAGAGCAACAATTATTGTAATCGATTCCCTTGGCATTGGCGCAATTGAAGACGCTAAAGATTACGGGGACGATTTAAGTGTTAACACTTTATGCAACCTGGCGGAGCAATCAGGAGGGCTTAATGTTCCTAATTTTGAAAAACTAGGCCTTGGAAACATTAAGGACATTAAAGGTGTCAAAAAAGACCCGTCCGCTACAACAAAACACGGCATTATGAAAATGAAATCTAAAGGTAAAGATACAACAACAGGCCACTGGGAAATCGCAGGGCTTGTATTGGAAAATCCTTTTAAAACATATTTAGAATTTCCTAAAGAATTAATGGATAAATTTGTAGCACAAACTGGTTGTGGTGGCTATTTGGGCAATATTCCAGCATCAGGTACTGCTATTATTGAAAATTTAAACGACGAGCACCAAAAAACAAAATATCCAATTGTTTATACAAGTGCTGATAGCGTTTTTCAAATCGCTGTTGATATTGATTTAATTCCAATTGAAACACTATATGAGTGGTCAAAAATTGCAAGAAATCTTCTTGATGAGGGCAATTATGGCGTATCAAGAGTTATCGCAAGACCTTATCAAATGGTGGATAACAAACCTACAAGAGTGGGAAAATTAAGACACGACTATTCTGTTGAACCGCCATGCGATACACTTTTAGACACTTTAACAAAACAAGGTAAAAAAGTTTTAGGCATTGGTAAAATATACGATATTTTTGTTGGAAAAGGCGTAGGAGAATCGCTTCCAACTGGATCAAACAAAGAAGGTCTTGAAACTACAATTAAAAATTTAAAAGACAAAAAACACGATTTAATTTTTACAAATTTAGTTGATACGGATATGCTTTTTGGCCACAGACGCGATGTTATGGGTTACAAAAAAGCGATAGAAGAAATTGACAGCTATTTGCCAGAGATTTTAAACTCTCTTGATAATGAGGATATATTAATTATTACAGCAGATCACGGTTGCGACCCGACGTTTAAGGGTTCTGATCATACTCGCGAAATGGTTCCTGTGATTGTGTATTCTAAAAATATGAAGAGTGAAAACCTTGGCGTGTTGCCGTCTTTCACTTATGTGTCTGATGTCATTAAAGAACACTTAGGAGTGTAAAGCAAACGCATTACATCACAAGTT
>CAYJMX010000195.1:0-2900 GCA_964371485.1 uncultured Gammaproteobacteria bacterium
TTTTCCAACATTTGTGTCCGTTGCTGTTATAAAGAAGTTCACACCAAATACCTCTGAAGTTCTTCTTTTGTGAAGAATTCAATACTGTCTTCGTTGTGGATAAAAATAAGGCAGGAAATGACTGATTTAAACATTGAAAATTCTGGAAATTCAAACTTTTTTCTCAAATCATCCATATTGTCAGCCAAAAATTCTGTAACAAGTGTTTTGTTTTTAAGAGTTAAAGATGTGAAAAAATCCAACCCTTCTTTTGTTGAAATCCCCTCAAAATAAGCTACATCAGGATTTTGAAACTCAATAAATCTCATTGCTTTATCAAGATTGAAGCCGATGTTTTCATTCAGCTCACACTGCGATACTCCACTTAGCTTATATTTTGCAATAGATTCAATTGTCATAATATTTTTTTCCTTGGGGATAATTCCAGAAGATAAAATTGAGTATACAAAATGAGTTTTGCCACTTAGTGATGAACCACAAACAAGTATGACGCCTGACTCGTTGATTATTTGCGATAGTGAATTTATCTTATCAGCGCTAAGGTTTAATTTTGCAAGTTCCTTTGGTGGGTGATAAATCTTGAGCGATATTCTTTCTCCATTAATTGTAGGAAAGGCTGAAATGCTTGCTGTAAGCTCGCACTCATCTACATTGAAGTTTAATTTTCCAAGTTGCGGAATTTCGTATACATTGGGATCGAGCCCACAAAATGCTTTTAATATTTTTATAAAAGGTATGATTAATAACTCTGGAATTGAGCCTGTAGAATAAGCCTCTTGTCCTTTTTTAAAGAATACACTTAATCCCTGTGTTGTTGATTCAAAATATAGCTCATGGACATCTTGAACAATCGCGTGTTTTAAAATTGCACGAAAAAGTGTTCTTAAATGTTCTTCACTAGGGTTGTCTTTGTGTAGCTCGTCTTGCCAGTCAAAGCTTGAGTTCTTTTCAATATTTATGTCTTGAACTTTGCTACTTGTTTCATAATATTCATTTATTTTATTTAAAATATTTTTCTCTGATGAAATAATTGGGTCAATATTTTTACCTGTTCTTTCAATAATTCTATCTATTGCAAACAAATCAAGAGGATCTGCCATAGCTACAGATAGGGTGTCCTCAATTAAAAATAGTGGCAATATTTTATAGTTGAGCGCTTCTTGATAGCTTATAAAATCAAGGCATTTTTTGTCTATCTCATAATCGTTTAAATCAACAGATGGGATATTTAATTTGTCTTGTAAGAATTTAAGCAATAGTTCCTCGCTTAGCATTGAAGAATTTATCAGCGCTTGAGCAAGGTTGATGTTTTGAGCGTTTGCTAGCTCTTGTGCTTTTTCAAGGTCTTCAAAGTTGACCAAATTGTCACGAACAAGGTCATATTTAAGTTTATCAATCGTCTTATTATCAACCTTTGTGTCACTGTACATTATATTAACCTTTGTATTGCGCTTAAAATATCATCAAATTCAAACGGTTTTGTAATATACTCATCCGCCCCTGTTTCTTCACCAATAAGTTTGTCTTCTTCTTGGCCTCTTGCTGTTACCATAATAATTGGAATGTTTTTGTACTTATTATCGTATTTCAACAATCTGCAAATTTTATACCCGTTAATTTTTGGCATCATAACATCAAGTATGATTAAATCTGGATTCACTTCTTTTGCAAGTTTTAACCCTTCTTCTCCATCATAAGCACAAACAGTTTCAAACCCTTTGCCCTTAAGCATAAAAGCGACCGTTTCAACGATATCTTGTTCATCGTCAATTATAAGTATCTTCTTCATTTTATTTCCTATCTGGTGATTTTTTATTATTTATTTTCTTTAAAATTTGCGACAATTCATTACCATCTTGAGATGGAACTACCCCTTTTAATAATATATCACATTTTTCAAATTCAGGCTTTTTGGCTTCATTTTGAATTGTTTTCTGTATAAATTCAAAGGCATTCGGTGTCATATCCATCAAAAGAGCCATGTAGCAGTCGTCTTTATAGAATTCTCTTGATTTTCTGGTGAGCTTTATAAGGTTGCTTTTTATTATATGATCAATAAAATCGCAACCTTCATTTTGTTCGACCTTCAAGATAAATGCCTCTTCCGATAAGGTCAATGCGTGATTTATGTCTAGTAAAAATTTTTTCTTTTCATCAAATTTTGGAATGTAAAATGTGAATACAGAACCCTTGCCTTCTGTGCTTGTTACAGAAATAGCGCCCAAATGTGCGTCTAAAAGCTGTTTTGTAATAGGCAATCCAAGCCCGACGCCACCTTTGTTTCTTGTGAGTGAGTTTTCAATTTGAGAAAATCTTTCAAATATTTTTTCTATATTCTCCTGTTTAAGCCCTATACCGTTATCGGCTGTTGAAATTTGAATATATTCTCCCTCTAGTTTTTCAATAGGGTTAATTAATTCATTTTGATTGATGTCTTTGGCGTTAATGGTTTTTGCCTGAACTTTTACACTCCCGCCGTTTTGTGTGAACTTAATTGCATTATTTACAAGATTTGATAAAATCTGTTCAACCCTTTGAGTGTCAGCGTAAACAGGGATGAGTTCGTCTTGAATATCAAGCTTGAGTTTAATATTTTTTTCAGCGGCTATTTGTTCAAATGTTTTTTCGATAAGTTCAAGAGATGGCACTATGCTTGATTGCTTGTATTTGTAATCAAGCTTGCCCATTTGCACTCTTGATAAATCAAGCAAGTCTTCAATAATTGTAGACAGCCTTGAAACGTTTCTTTTTGCCATATTTATAAAATTCTTAGCGTCGCTTGAAATTTCACCTGTTTGCCCTGATAGAACTATTTCAAGAGAGTTGTTGATGGGCGTAAGTGGCGTTCTTAGCTCATGAGACACTATAGAAACAAAATCCGACTTTAAACGTTCAAGCTT
>CAYJMX010000196.1:0-2899 GCA_964371485.1 uncultured Gammaproteobacteria bacterium
TTTTTGGTATTTAAAATTTTTCTGAGCTTATAAATGACATCAAAAGATGTGATGCCAAGCTCTTTGTCTATGTTTAAAAAATAATCTTGCATAAAGGGTTATTTTATTTCACCACGAGAAATTTTATTTATAAGTTCCGTCATTTTTGCACCACGCTCTAATGATTCATCAAGTATGAAAAGCAATGTTGGCGTGTGTCTTAAACTAATTCTTTTTCCTAGTGCATGGCGAATTCTAGGAGTGTCTCTTTTTAATATTTCAATTGTTTCATTTCTTGTTTTCTCATCACCAAATACTGAGCAGAATACTCTCGCTGCAGAGTTGTCAGGGGAAACATCGACATCTGTGATTGACGCGATAGCTGCAATCTTTGGATTTTTGATTTCAGTTCTTAAGATGTCTGAAATTTCTTTCATCAGTACTTTTCTGACTTTTTCGTTTCTTAATGACATATTTTTTACCCTATATTAGTGCAACACGTTCAACTTCTTTTGTAGTTGAAACTTCGATGATATCGCCCTCTTGAATGTCGTTGAATTTCGCGAATGAAATACCACATTCAAAACCTGTAGCAACTTCTTTAACATCATCCTTAAATCTTTTTAGCATATCAATTTCGCCTTTGAAGATTTGCTCGCCATTTCTCTTGAGGATTGCGGTTTTAGATCTAACAATCTTTCCTTCAATAACATAGCAACCAGCGATTCTATTGGTTTTACCAACTGTGAATACTTGACGAACTTCCGCTTTACCGAGTTCAACATCTTGAATTTCAGGTTCAAGTAGTGATAGCATTGTTTTTTCTACGTCTTCTAAAACTTGATATATGATATCATATTTTTTAATTTGAACTTTTTCTTTTTCTGCAGCTAGCGTGCTATTTAAGTCTTCTTTTACTGTGAAGCCCATAATAATCGCGTTTGAAGCTGAAGCCAGCATGATATCTGCTTCAGTGATGTCACCAACTCCAACGTGAATAATTTTTGGTATAACAATTGTGGACTTAACGTTTTGAATAGCCTGCGATACAGCTTCTGCTGAACCGTGTGTGTTTGCTTTTATGATTAAGTTCAGTGTTTGAATTTCGTTGTTTCCAAGCGTTCCTCTTTCAACGTGCGCTGCTGTCATAGCTTCTAGTCTTGTTGAGCGTTCTTTTTGTTTTCTGTCTTGAACAATTTGGCGCATTGCTTTTTCACCATCAACCACTTCAAACTGATCACCTGCTTGAGGAACTTCAGATAGACCTAAAATCTCAACAGGAGTAGAAGGGCCAGCGATTGTAACGCGACGACCAGAATCATCAAGTAGTGCTCTAACTTTACCGCCAACTGTTCCAACAACAATTGAATCGCCAACTTTTAATGTACCATTTTGTACAAGCATTGTCGCAACAGGACCTTTGCCCTTGTCAAGATTCGCTTCAATAATAACACCTGTAGCAGGGCATTTTTCAACAGCTTTTAATTCTTGCATATCAGAAACTAGAATAAT
Organism: uncultured Gammaproteobacteria bacterium; assembly: GCA_964371485.1. Taxonomy (GTDB): domain Bacteria; phylum Cyanobacteriota; class Vampirovibrionia; order Gastranaerophilales; family Gastranaerophilaceae; genus CAYJMX01. Next base: position 1,492 of record CAYJMX010000196.1, read on the forward strand.
ATATTCAAGTAGTTCATCAATACCAGTTTTTTGTAATGCTGAAACAGGAACTGTAATTGTGTCCCCACCCCATTTTTCAGCCACAAGATTATGCTCTGTTAATTGTTGTAACACTCTATCAGGGTCAGCGCCAGCTTTATCCATTTTGTTTACCGCGATAATAATTGGAACACCAGCTGATTTTGCGTGGTTTATTGCTTCAACTGTTTGAGGCATAACGCCATCGTCTGCTGCTACAACAAGGATTGCAACGTCAGTCGATTGTGCTCCACGAGCTCTCATTTGAGTGAAGGCTTCGTGACCTGGAGTGTCAATAAATACAATTTTCTTTTCATCAAGATAAACAGTGTAGGCACCGATACTTTGCGTGATTCCGCCAACTTCTGTTTGAACAATTTTATGCTTTGAGGCTCTGATTGAATCAAGAAGTGTAGTTTTACCGTGATCAACGTGTCCCATAATTGTAACAACTGGTGCACGTCTTATGATTAAATCTTTATCAATATTGTCGAAGATTTTGCCTTTTTCTTCTTTTGCAGTTTCTTCTTCCATAAATGCTTCAATGTCTTCATCAAGTGGCTCAATTTCAAAATTGATTGCAACTTTTTTAGCTGTATCGATATCAATTGGAGAGTTAACAGTAACCATAACTTTTTCCATCATTAAGAATTTGATGATTTCAGCTGGAGTTTTTTTGATTTTGTCAGATAGCTCACCAACTGTTATAGGTCTGTCGATTACAACTTGTGTTATTACTTCTTCAACCTCTTGAGCTTGGGTTGTTTTTTTATGTTTTCCTTGAACTGCTTTTTCAAGACTGATTCTTTCTTGCTCTTCTTCTTTATTGAGAACACGGCCGTCTTTTTTCTTCTTTTTGTTTCTAGAGTCTTGATTTGTATAGATATCTTGAGAGATTATATGCCTTTTAATTGGCATTCTAGGGCCATTTTCTTTTTGGCCTTCCTCTTTTTTCTCAGCTTTTTTTGCTTCTTCTTTTTTTGCTTCAATGGCAGGTTTTGAGAAGTTTCTCTTTGTCATAGAAGGAATATTTCCTATTCCCATTTCTTGTTCTTTTTTTGCTTCGGGCTCTTCTTTTTTAACTGGTCGATCTTCCCTTTTTGGAGCAGGGCGAACAATTTCTAGTCTTGATTTTAGTTTTGGTTCAACTATCGTCGCTGGTGCATCTTCAGTTTTTGCCTCAGTTGTAGTTTCCTTTTTTTCTTCAACTACAGCTTCAACGACAGGCTCTTCCTCTTTTGGTTTTGCCTTTTTAACAATAAACGCCTTAGGTTTTGCCTTTGGCTCGTCTGCTTTTTTAAATAATGCTTTAATTTTATCACTTTGAGTATCTGAAATTGCAGAACTGTGAGATTTTAAACCTAACCCCAATTCTTTATTTGCTTTTTCA
>CAYJMX010000197.1:0-2877 GCA_964371485.1 uncultured Gammaproteobacteria bacterium
CTTGAGTTTTAATTTGACTTTCAACAAAATGCAAAGCAGCTTCGACTTTTGTATATTGAGATAAATCATCATTAAGCCTTAAATTAAGGCCTTTTGCACTAATATTTTTTGAAATACCCTCAATTGTCTTAACTTTGTTATCGCCATTGTACAAATCAAGTACGACTTTAATTCTCATATCCACACGAACAAACTGCCTTCTTTGAACCTTTTCAATACTTGTCGGTTCGGCAAGAATACATTCTTCATTTGCGTGCAGTAACAATTTTGTTGTTATTTTCAATACGCCATTATCGGTATAAACATAGCATTCAAGCTCTGTGCCAATTGGATATGAAAAATTAAAATGCATATTAATAGGCTTAGAGATGATCAAGTTACCATTATCAAAAGAAAGGAAGTTAGACAAAAAGCGCAACTTAGTAGTTTCGCGATCAATGATTATCTCTATCTTCTTTCCATATTTAATTAAATTTAACTCTTCTCTCATAAATGTTATTATACCTTATTTGCACATTTTTTGAAACTAATACTCGATTGTCTAGTGTGAAACTACCCACCTGTTGATTTACAAAGATTTTTAAAGGTTATATTATCCTTTTAGTGCATATTCCACTCTCACTCAAAAACTGTTTACCCTGTAACTATGTGTTGCGGGGTTTTTTTTAAAGTATTTTAAACCTCCTTCTTACAAGCATACGCTTGTCTGAAACAAAGTCGTCTTCAGACATATACACTCTGGGGAAATAATTTGGACTCATAACACTAATTTGCATCGCGACAGCTGGATTTAAAGAAAAAAGGGAAATGTTGTAGTCTTTAAGAACACTAATTAATGGAGCAAATTCAAGATCCATAACCTTTGAACAGTTGATTGCGATATTTTTGGCACTTTTTGGAATTGTCAAAAGAAACTCTTTAAATTTAGAGCAAAAGTTCGCGGAAAGTTTTGACGTGTCCACATCAAAACAGAAAAAGCTTCCGTTCTTTCTTACATTAAATTCCATTTCTGCCAAAATCCTTGTTTAGTATATATTCATTATAAGGTTTAACAAAATAATAAAAAACTAAATTTAGGTATCATAAATATCAACCTTTAGTTTGAAATTGAATTTTATTTTAAATAATTTTGTGCTATTATTTATTTTAACAGATTGGATGAGAAAAAATATGAGTATTTTCAACTTTTTTAAAAAACCCCTAAAAGATGACGTTTTTACAAAACACCCAGATGGAATGTTAATTGTATCAATTGAAGGCAGAATTATAGATGCCAACCAAAAGGCAATTGAAATGTTTAACTGCACAAGATATAACATAGTAGGAGAATTCTTCTCGTCATTTATAGACGGCGGATCAAACCTATTGAACAAAATTGTAAACACGAAGCTGCCGCAGATTTCAAAAGCACTAATTCAAGGCCAACAAGAAGATAGTTTCTTTGAAATTTCAGCCTCAAGAGATGAAGAAGAACAAAAAGTGTACGTATCTTTAAGGGATACAACACAGTCATACAAAGTTCAAAATATGGTAAGTGGCCAGTATGAAATAGCTAAAAATATCATTGATGAAAAAAACACTTATCTTGTAAATATTTCAAATGAAATTTTATCTCAACTAGAAACAATTGAAAGTTTTTCAAAAGCCCTGATGGATGGTATCGGTGGCGTACTTGTAGACAAGCAATTAAAATATATAAATATTATAAATAAAAATTCATCAGAACTTATTAGCGACCTTGATAAACTATTTTCAATCTTCAGATTAGAATCAAACTTATATCAATACGATTTTAGAAATTTTGATTTTGTGAATATTTTAAACAACATAGTTAAAGAATATGAAACAATTTTTGCACATAAGAAAATTTTATTTGAGCACAACTTTAGCTCACTAGTATCAAGAAACTGTCATCTAGACTCTGAAGTATTAGAGATGATTGTAAAAAGCGTTCTTGAAGTATTTTCAAAAAACACGCAAGCTGGAAAAATCACATTCAACGTGGGCAATCCACCTGTGGCGTTCCTTGAAGGGCACGATTTTGAAGGAAAAATCTCTCAAGAGCCTTCTCACTACGCCCTTTTTGAAATGAAAGCAAGCGAATTATTCCTAGAAGATGATGAGCTACACACAATATTTGAAACATATAACTATAATGCCAAAAACAGACGTCCAGTTGGTATGCAGTTAAGCTTTGCGCTAATCAAAAGATTTGCAAAATATCTAAAGGGCGATGTGTGGGTGTACTCAAAACCTACTTTTGGGACTATGGTCGCGTTTGTACTTCCACTTGAAAAAAAATAGACAGGTGAAAAATGGCAAATGTTGTTCTAAACAATCTTACTAAATATTATGGCAATAAACTTATACTTGATGACATCAACCTTGAAATAAATGACAAGGAATTTGTCGTACTTGTTGGAGCATCTGGATGTGGAAAATCGACCTTGTTAAAAATCATATCTGGGCTAGAAAAACAATCATCGGGCGACATTTATATTGCCAATCAAAAGGTTAATAAAACGGCGCCAAAAGACAGAGATATCGCAATGGTTTTTCAAAACTATGCTCTGTATCCACATTTGAATGTATATGAGAATATGGCATTCCCACTTAAAGCAAGAAGAATTGCAAAGTGTGAGATAAGAAGAAGGGTAGAAAATGCCAGCGAGATTTTAGGGCTAAATGACTACCTTAAATCTAAGCCAAAAGAATTATCAGGCGGACAGCGCCAAAGAGTAGCTCTTGGCCGCGCCATTGTGCGTGACCCTCAAGTGTTCCTTATGGATGAGCCTCTTAGCAATCTAGATGCAAAGCTTAGAATTTCAATGAGATCAGAACTTAAAAAATTACACCAAAAATTAAATGCGACATTTA
>CAYJMX010000198.1:0-2868 GCA_964371485.1 uncultured Gammaproteobacteria bacterium
ATTTCATCATTAATTAAATCTTTACCCATTAAAAGCGTTGTTGTTGGGATTTTAGATTTTTCAAGCAATTTATAATACTCATCTTTAGCGTCAAATCTTTTAATCATAACACCAGCCACTATTGAGGGGTATTGAGATTTTTCAATTTTATTTAAAATTTTATCTACTACTTTATTTAAAGTTTTTGTATCACTTTTTTTAATTTTAATACACGGGCTATCTTCGATTTCAAATGTTGCAACATCCATTGGAATGGCGATATACACGGGTTTTTTCTCGTTTATAAAAAGAGAAATTAATCTATCTATTTCTTTTTTGGCATTTTTTTCATTTAAACAAGTGTGCCCAATTGTGATATGAGAATACATATTTTCAAACGCCTTGTAATCAACAGGGTTTAAATTATGATGCAGCAACTTATTTGCTTTAATCACGGCAGTAGACGGAATACCAGCGATTTTTATAACTGGAATATTTTCAGCGAAACTACCCGCTATAGCGTTCATCGCGCTTAATTCTCCCACTCCATAAGTAGTTACAAGTGCGCCATAGCCTTTAACTCTAGCGTAACCATCTGCGGCATATCCTGCGTTTAATTCATTTGTGCATCCAATCCAATTGGTGTTTTGATTATTTTCAATAGAATACAAAATTTCAAAATTGAAATCACCAGGAAGACCAAAAAAGTCGTTAACGCCAATTTCACAAAGTCTTTTTACTAAATAATCAGATACACTAATTTTCATTGTTACTACTCCTATATGCTCTTTTTTATATTATTTTATTTTTCAATTCTTGTATATACATAAATGTATAAAGATTTTTACTATTTAATTGAATTTTATGATAATTTATAGTTATGAAACTAAGAAGCGTTAAATGGGTAATGTTTATAATAATTGCAATAGGCAATTTTTTATCTATGCTTGATTCTACCATTGTAAATCTTGCGCTTTACCCTATGAGTAAAGACCTTGGAGTGGAAATTGTTAACCTACAATGGATAATAATTTCATACGCTGTAGTGCAAGCTGTGTTTTTACCATTTTGGGGCAAGGTGGGAGAATTAATACCTAAAAACAGGCTTTATTCAATAGGTTTTGGTATTTTCGCCGCTGGTTCATTTTTAAATTTCTTGGCGCCTAATTTTCCATTTTTAATATGTTCAAGAATGTTTCAAATTCATCCTCTGTAATAGCAATGCTTTTTAAAGGGCCAGACAGGGGGAAAGCCTTAGGGCTTAACGCTTGTGCTGTTGCAACAGGGGGATTATTGGGCCCATCACTAGGTGGGATATTAATTCAAAACTTTAATTGGAACTATATTTTCTTGCCTACCGCAATTATAGCGCTATTTGGCGCGTATTACGCCAAAAAAATGCTTCCAACAGCCATTACAAACAGGGAAAAATTTAAGTTTGATTACCTTGGTTTTATATATTTTACAATTTCATTAATGGCATTTTTACTTGCAATATCAAAAGGTCAACAATGGGGCTGGGGCAGTGGCGGCATTATAACACTAGCTATTATAACCCTTCTTTTTGGATACCTTTTCTATTATCAAGATCACAAAATTTCATATCCTATGATAGATTTTAATATCTTCGCCAAAAAGGCTTTCACCTTCGGGAACCTAGCGGTTATGACATCTTATATGGCGATGTTTACAAACACTATACTCTTACCTTATTATCTTCAAGACATTTTAAACTTTGAACCGCTTAAAACTGCTCTTATAATTCTTCCTTATTCAATAGTTCTTATGATAGCAGCACCTATTAGTGGATATTACGCCGGAAAATATGGGTCTAAATATTTAATTCTAGCTGGTCCAATTGTGGTTTTTGTTGTTCTATCTTTATTTGTATTGTTCGATAAAAACACTCCAATCATTGCAATAATGGCGCTATCAGGCATTATGGGTCTTGCAAATGGCCTATTTCAATCTCCAGCTAACACTGCAATAATATCTAGTGTTAAAAAACAAGAACTTGGAATAGCATCAGGAATTTTAGCTCTATCAAGAAATATGGGGAACATTTTAGGCGTATCAATTACCATATCGCTTTTTGCCACCTTCACTGACGCCTTTTCAAATGTTGGACTAGATTATGACACAGCATTTTTAAAATCATACAGATACACAATGGCAATCGGTATGTTCTTTGCCTTTTTATGCGCTATATTCTCATTTATGGCATACAGAGATAAAAAAGAAAAAATATCTCAAGAGGGCTAGGTTAACAAAACTTATTTTACAAAATTATACAAGCGCTTTACTTGGGTATAATTTTTTGTGAGGATAGAAATATGGGCAAGGCAAAAAAAAGAATTTTACATAAATCTAACACATTTATTAATATGACAAGAGAAAATGCACTTAATGAAGTTTTTAGTCTTATTAAAAACTCAAACAGAAAAGATGACATTTTGGCTCTTGATTTAATCACTCTTTTTGGATTATCTCCTGAAGAATTGCTTGAAACAGGAGTGCCCTATGAAAACATAAAGGCACTCGAGAATCTTATTGATTAATTTTATTTCTAGCCATAGTATTGAATTGGCTGTTGAGCATAGATACTTGTAGCATTGTTCGCATAATCAAGCGTCGTTCCTACTGGCATAGAATAGTCATATGAGCCATCTGGATTTTTGGCAATTAATGAGCCAGTTGATGCCGTAGAAGTTGTTGTCGAAGCTGTTGTTAATCCACCAAAGTTTGTTGTTGACGCCATTGATGTAGGATATGTCATAGAGCCTTGCGCTTGAAGATATTCCATCATTTTTTCTGTATCTTCATCTGCTACACCAGCATCAATTTCAGCTTGAACTTGTTGTGCTACAAGCATATTAACCTCTTGCATAG